>SLDH01000066.1 GCA_007125415.1 Roseovarius sp. | reverse complement strand
TCGGTGCGCACGGCGGTGAAATTGTTATCCGCATCGAGCGCCAGTTCGATCTTGGTCACATGGTCGCGCGCCTGCGCATCGGTGAGAAACGCCTCCGAGCGCGTGCAGGTCCATTTCACCGGACGGTTGAGATCCTTGGCCGCATAGGTGCAGAAGGCCTCTTCGGCATAGTGATAGATCTTCGAGCCGAAGCCGCCACCCACATCCGGGGCCACGACGCGCAGCTTGTGCTCGGGAATGCCCAGCACGAAAGCGCCCATCAGAAGGCGGATCACATGGGGGTTCTGGCTGGTGCTGTAGAGCGTGCTGTCGCCGCTGGCGCGGTTGTAATCGCCCACGGCCACACGCGGCTCCATCGCGTTGGGCACAAGGCGGTTGTTGATCAGCTCCACAGTGGTCACATGGGCGGCGTTCCTGATTGCCTCATCCACCGCTTCCTTGTTCTCCTCGACAAACCCCCAGTCAAAGCAGAGGTTGTCGCTGAGATCGTCATGGACGAGCGCCGAGCCCTCCTCCAGCGCCTTCTTCATGTCCACCACGGCGGGCAATTGCTCGATATCAAGCTCGATCGCCTCGGCCGCGTCGCGGGCCTGCTCGCGGGTTTCGGCGACGACGGCACAGATCGGGTCGCCCACATGGCGCACCTTGCCTTCGCAGAGCACCGGGTGGCGCGGCTCCTTCATGGGTTGGCCGAAACGGTCCGTCACCTGCCAGCCGCAGGGGATCGAGCCCGCGCTCTCAAAGTCCTTGCCGGTATAGATCTTCACGACCCCCGGCATCGCCTCGGCGGCGGATGTGTCGATATTCCTGATCCGGCCATGGGCCATGTCCGAGCGCAGGAAGTGCACATAGGCCTGACCGCGCAGGTTGATGTCGTCGGTGTAATTGCCCTTGCCGGTCAGAAACCGGATGTCCTCGCGCCGTTTCGGGCTGGCGCCGATGCCTCCATCTGCTGGCATGTGATGAACCTCCTCTTATTCCGCTGCGATCGCGCTGACATCCTGGCCGCTTGCGGCCAGGATCGCCTTGACGATGTTGTGATAACCGGTACACCGGCAGATATTGCCTTCGAGATAGTCGCGGATCTCCGCCTCGCTGGGGGTAGGATTTTCCGCAAGCAAAGCCGCCGCCGACATGACCATGCCCGGTGTGCAGAATCCGCATTGCAGCCCATGGTGGTCCTGAAAGGCCTGCTGGATCACGTTGAGCGCACCGTCAGGTGCCGCCATCCCCTCGATCGTGGTCACCTCCGCGCCCTCGGCCTCGGCGGCGAAGATCGCACAGGCCTTCACGGCCTTGCCATCCACATGCACCACGCACGCGCCACACTGGCTTGTGTCGCAGCCCACATGGGTGCCGGTAAGTTCAAGCGTTTCGCGCAGAAAATCGACCAGCAGTGTCCGTCCTTCGATCTCTCCGGATGCGGCCTTGCCATTCACGGTCATGCTGACCTGTGTCATGGACTCCTCCCTTCGTTGGTTGTGAATGCCGGTTGCCAAGGAACGGGCCTCCGGGATTCCTTCGTTGGTACTGGCGCGAGTTAAACACGTGCGCATCCGCTTGAGAAGGCGCAATATGGCGCAGGGGACAGATCGGCTGGTACATCACCATCAGCCGCGCGGCCCGCGCCTTGGTTGCGGCCGTGTGGGGATCTCCTTGAGCAGACCGCCAACCCCCATGGCAGCAAAATCACGCGGCGATATCTCCAGCCCGCAGGCGACGCGCCCCAGCACCCAGTCCGCCCCGTGCAGCACCGGCGAGCGCGCACTGTTGGGCAGGCCGATGACCGGCCTTTGCCCCAGCGCACCCAGAAAGAGCAGGTTCCCCGGATCGACGGGGATGCCGAAACGGGTGAGTGTGCCACCGGCGCGGCGCAGGGCCTCCGGCGCGGTGTCGCGGCTGTCGGAGGTGGCCGAGGCGGTGAGGATCAGCACGATCTCGCCCCGGGCCGCGGTCAGCCGTTCGGCCAGCGCGGCCTCTTCATGGCGACAGGTGAGCGTTTCGCAAAGCGCGATCCCAAGCGCGCTCAACCGCGCCTCGATCGCCTCCCGCCCCTTTGATCCAAGCCCGCCCGGCACCTCCGAGATGATCAGGCTGGCGGTACGATATACCGGCACGGCAAGGCGAATCGCCCCGCTCAAATGAGCAGCCGCCGCCTCTATGACCGGCCCCGAAACGCCATAGGACACGAGCTTGACCGTGGCCACCATGCCACCCTCACTCGTCTGGTGGTAAGCGGGCACGGTGGCCACCGATAGGCTCTCATCCACCGCATTCGCAGCGATGATCCCCTCCACCTTCAGCATGACCAGCCCCGCGCGCTCGGCCAGCAAGTTGACCCGGCCCGTGAAAGGCGCGGCAAGCTGCAGATGGGCAGACCCCTCCGTTGCTGCGCGCGCCAGCCTGAGCGCCGCGTCATCCTCATGCACATCGCCCTGCTCCAGCCGGGCCACCACCACCTCGGTCATCCCCGCTTCCGCCAACTGTGCCAGATGCGCCGCCGTCAGCGTCACGCCCTTGCGCAGCCGCCGGCCGGGGAGCGGCAGCGAATGGGCGAGGATGGCGCCCTCGGCCTCGCGCAACGGCACCGGGCCGAATTTCATGCGCCCCGCCTCAGCACCTGCGTCATTTGTGCAAGGATCGACACCGCAATCTCGGAGGGCCCTGCCGCACCGATATCAAGGCCTATGGGGCCATGGATACGCGCAAGCTCTGTCTCGTCGAAGCCCTTGGCGGTCAACCGTTCGATCCTCCTGGCATGGGTGCGGGTCGAGCCGAGCGCGCCGATGTAGAAACAGGGCGAGGCAAGGGCCAGTTCCAGCGCCGGATCGTCGAGCTTCGGATCATGGGTGAGCAGGACCAGTGCCGTACGGCTGTCGAGCCCCACAGCCGATACGCTCTCATCCGGCCAGTCACTGAGGATCGTCTCACCGGGAAAGCGTGCCTCGGAGCCGAAGCTGTCGCGCGGATCGATCACGACCGGATCATAGCCCGCGATCCGCGCCATGGGCACCAGCGCCTGCGCGATATGCACCGCCCCCACGACAATGAGGCGCAGGGGCGGGTTGTGAATCGCCACGAAGGTCTCGCCATCCTCCTCGAAGCCCGAGCGATCCATGCGAAAGCGTGTCTCGAAGCCGGTCTCGACGAGGCGGCGCTCCACCTCCATACCGGTGACATAGGCGACCGGCCGACGCGCGGCGCGGGCCTCGACAAGCGCCTCCAGCAGGGCCGCGGGCATGACGGCGCCAACAGGCTCCACCAGCACCCGGATGGTGCCGCCGCAGGCCAGCCCCACAGCGAACGCATCACCATCGCTCACGCCATATTCCAGCATCAAGGGCGTGCCCGCCTCGATGGCATCAAGCGCCTCGACCACCACCGCGCCTTCGACACAGCCCCCCGAGACCGAGCCCTCGATCTCGCCCGCGCCCGAAATGGCAAGCTGACTGCCCACACGACGCGGCGCGCTGCCCCAGGTCTGCACCACCGTGGCCAGCGCCGCCCCCTTGCCCGCGCGATGCCAGGCAAGGGCGGTCTCGGGAATGTCGTCAAAGCGGTCCATCAGATCCTCCATTCCGCACTATGATCCGGCAAGCGGATCAGAACAAGCGAATCAGTCAGCCGTCATCGCCAGAAGCCGGGCCTTTTCGCCCGCATCATCGGGTTGCGAAAGGGTTGTGGCCAGATCTTCGAGGCTGGCGATGGAATGGCCCGCGCGGAAGCTGTCCACATGAGGCAACATGGCGCGAATGCCGGTGGCGCGGGGCGCAAAACCATCCCAGCGCAGAAGCGGGTTGAGCCAGATCAGCCGTCGCGACGAAAGATGCAGCCGCTCCATCTGGGCCTCAAGCTGCTCGGGGTCGTCCCGGTCGAGCCCGTCGGTGATCAGAAGCACCACCGCCCCCTGCCCCATCACCCGGCGGGACCAGTCGCGGTTGAAGGCGTGCAGACAGGACCCGATCCGCGTTCCGCCCTCCCAGCCCTGCGCCTCGCGCCCGGCCGCGGCCAGGGCGGCATCGACATCGCGCGTGGCCAGATGGCGGGTGATGTTGGTGAGCCTCGTGCCAAAGGTGAAGGCGTGGACCCGCGCCCATCCCGCGCCCTTGCGATTGGCCACCGCGTGCAGGAAATGCAGCACCATGCGGCTGTACTGGCTCATCGAGCCGGAAATGTCACACAGCACCACCAGGTTGGGCCAGCGCGGGCGCGGACGCTTGCGATAGATGCGCTCCAGCTCGCCGCCCCGGCGCAAAGCGGCCTGCAAGGTGCGGCGCGCATCGATGCGCGCGCCATGAACGCCGGGCTGTCCCCGGCGCGAGGCGAAGGGTTTCACCGGCAACTCCAGACGCGCCAACATGCGCTTGGCCTCGGCGATTTCCGACAGGCTCATCTGTTCGAAATCGAGGGTCTTGAGCCGCTCCTCGCGCGAGACCGTCCGCGATGCGTCCACCTCGATCAGCGTTTCCTCGTCGGGCCCATCCGGGCCGGTTTCGGGCAGATCGGGGCTTTGCCCGTCAAGCAGCGCCTCGGCGGCGCGTTTTTCGGCCGGCTTGGCAGCACGATCTTCCTGCACGCCGCGGATGGCGGGCAGCAGCATCGCCATCATGTGCTCCATGTAGCGCGGATCGCGCCAGTAGAGACGGAAGATCTGCGCAAAGACGGCTCGGTGCTCGGGACGGTTCACGAAACAGGCGCGCAGCGTGTAGAAGAAATCGGCCCTGGAGGTAAAGCCCGCCGCCTCGACCGCCCGGATCGCTTCCACAACCCGGCCCGGCCCCGCAGGCAGACCCGCGCGACGCAGCGCCCGCGCGAAATGGGTGATGTTATGCGTGAGCTTCGGGTGGTCCGGCAGATCGAGCGGGGCGTATTCAGACATGTGCGCTTCTTGTCAGAAATACCGTTCCTTGGCAAACCCCGGATTGGTTCATGGTTCCGCCCGAAGCGACCTTTCCGGGCATGCGCCCGCACGGGCCAAGCCTTCGCATCCGCATGACGGAGAGGGATTTTCCATCGCCGCAAAGGACAGCGGCACAGTCTGAGCTTCTTTCAGCCTATCACACAAGCTCCCCGATCACCGCCCCTAGCGGACCGGGGCGATAATCGCGCCGGGCCCTGACACGCAGCCTTGCCGCCTCGGAGACATCCGACACATTGTCCGGCCCGGCCCGATCCTGCAGCATCTGCCCGAAAAGATTGGTCAGCCCGGCCATCTGCACCATCGGTTCGGCATCCGCAGCGGCGTCCTTTCCGCCGGCGATCTTCTGCAGGGCGATCCGGTCGAACTCCAGCTTGAGATCGCGCGCGCCCTCGACCACCCAGTCGGCACTGAAGGCCGACAACCCCGGCACGACACCACTGCCGCCCACCACGGAATGCACGCCGGGAAACCACTCCTGACGATAGGTGCGCTGCTCCTCGTTTGCCTCCGGGCCGTTCAACGCGTCGAGATTGTCCCACATCGTGGGCGGGTAGAAGCGCCGCCGCTCATCAATGGCTACCGCATGACGGGCCGCCCGCACCATGCGCGACAGGTCGGCGTCGTGAAACGCGTATTTCCTGTTGATCACCTTCGAAACCGCGCCGAATACACCCGGAAGGCCCAACGCGCCCACCGTATCCCAGACCCCGAGATAGGCGAGACGCAAAAGAAATGCATCCTCATCGCCTTGAGAGCGCCGCCACTCCAGATCCGTCTTGCTGGTCGCGGTCAGAGGCGCAAAGGAACGTCGGAAGCGGCGCGACCGCTCGGCATCGGGATGTGTGTCATCACCCCGCGCACGGTAGAGCGACACAGCCTCCTGCAGACGCGGCAAATGAGTGCGGGGCGGCAGACCCGCCGTGCGGATCAGGCCGGCCAGCGAGCGCGCCGTATAGGCCCCGCGTGAGAAGCCGAAGATGAAGATTTCGTCCCCCGGTTCATACCAGAAGATCAGATTGCGATAGGCCTCGACAATGTTGTCATCAAGGCCCCATCCGAGCGCACCGCCAAGCAGCCTGTCCATCTTGCGCGCGATCCCGTTCGTGCCACGCCCGGTGCCGACGCCCTGCTGGTAATAGACGAGCTGTTTGACACCATCCACCGCACTCGGCGTGACGGCCCGTGCAAGACGCGCGACATGGGTGGGATTGGGGGCAGAAAGGCGATTCCATGTCCCATCGCAAAAAATGGCTATGCGTTTCATCTGCTGCCCCGTCGGCATTAAATGTATGATGACAGGGTGACACAACCCCTGCGTGTCATCAAGCCCGCAGCGGGGTTCTCCGCAATTGCGACTGATCTGCCATTGACCGCAACGGTTCAGACCCCATTTGCAGCATTATGGAAAGAATGAAAGCCATCCTTCTGTTCACGGCCGCCGTTGCCTTCGCCATGTCGCCCTTCCTGAGCACGGGCTTCAGCGGATTTTCACCGGATCAGTTTCCGATGCCACAGATCGATCCGCCGGTTCAGCCGGCGGGCTATGCCTTCTCGATCTGGGGCCTGATCTACGCCATGTTGCTTGCAGGAAGTGGTTATGGGCTTCTCAAACGGGCGGATGATGCGGGCTGGGCCAGCTATCGCTGGCCGCTCATGCTCAGCCTCGTGATCGGCGCGGCCTGGATTCCCGTTGCCGGGTTTTCGCCCTTCTGGGCCACCGTCCTGATCTGGCTGATGCTGATTGGTGCCATCTGGGCGCTCATGGTCGTGCCCCGTGGCGACCGTATCTGGCTGCGCACACCCATCGCGCTCTATGCCGGGTGGTTGACCGCGGCGAGTTGCGTCGCGCTCGGGTTGATGCTGGCTGGCCACGGGGTGAGCGGCGACAGAACAGCGGCGCTCATGTGCCTTGCCCTCGCCCTGGTAATCGCGGTGGTCGTGCAGTCCATCCGCACGGATTCGCCGGAATATGCGGGCGCGGTCATCTGGGCTCTGGCGGCGGTTGTCGTCTCGAATTTCTCACCACTCAACATCGCGGTGATCGCTCTCAGCGTCGCAGGCATCTGCATATTGGCAGTCGTTGCCTGGCGCGGTTCGTATGGCACGTAGCAGGCTGCTACAAAAGGGAAATCGACTGGAAACTTGCAGGGAAACTGTTCTTCTCCCATGGCCGGGCCGATGCGCAGAGGGCAGCGCCCGGCCCTGGGTGGGCGCGTCCCCGCGCCGGGGCTGCAGTGCTTTATGGTCGCCAGACACTTCCGAACACCGAGCTTTTTGCAACGTCGCAATGCGCCCTCCCGGGGAGAGGGTGTTCGTCGGGAAAACTGCCCCCCGGGCAGTTTTCTGATCCTCCTTACCGCCACCCGGGCTGGTCGCCCGGGCGAGGGCGTGTGGCTGGCGTGAAAAGGAACAATTTCCCGCCATTTGTGTCAAAACAGATATGCGCAGGACTTTTCAGCAGCCTGTTAGAGTATGGTGCCTTCTATTGGGTTCACCTCTGCCCAGTCACAGGGCATGCGGCCGGTCGGGCACATGCCCGGGCCGCAAGCGCCCCGGGCGAAGATGAGTCCCACTTGGCGCGACACGCTATTGCGCCATGTCAGAAACCGTCTTCAGCAATCTGTCAGCGCTTTCATCGAACCGATTGGTGTGCCAGCCTATTTCGGCGCCGCCTTGCCGGAGAGATGTTTGCGCAACCGCGACGGTGTGGATTTCTTCCGCGCCTTGTAGGGGTTCTTTGCCGCCTGTGAGCGCATGGTGAGGCGAATGGGCGTCCCCGGCATGTCAAAATCGTCGCGTAACCCATTGACCAGATAGCGAGAATAACTCTCCGGCATCTTGTCCGGTGCCGAGCACATCACAATGAAGCCGGGGGGGCGTGTCTTGGCCTGTGTCATGTAGCGCAGCTTGATCCGCCGCCCGGCCGGGGCCGGCGGCGGGTGCGCCTCGATCATCCCGGCGAGCCAGCGATTGAGCGCCGCCGTGGGCACGCGGCGGTTCCATATCTCATAGGCGCGGCCCACCGCCTCGCGCAGGCGGTCAAGGCCCCTGCCCGTCTTGGCTGATACCGTCACCAGAGGCGCGCCGCGCAGCTGGGGCAAAAGCCGCTCGAAGGCCTCCCGCAGATCGCGCAGCTTCTGCTGCTTGTCTTCCTCGATATCCCATTTGTTGACCGCCAGAACCACAGCCCGGCCCTCGCGTTCCGCGAGGTCGGCAATGCGCAGGTCCTGCTGCTCGAAAGGAATCGCGGCATCGAGCAGGACCACGACCACCTCGGCAAACTTGACCGCGCGCAGCCCATCGCTTACCGACAGCTTCTCCAGCTTGTCCTGCACCTTGGCCTTCTTGCGCATGCCGGCAGTGTCGAAAACGCGCACCGGCAGCCCCTCCCAATCGAGCGTGAGCGAGATGGCATCGCGGGTGATCCCGGCTTCGGGCCCGGTGAGCAGCCTGTCTTCCCCAAGTATCTTGTTGATCAGGGTGGATTTACCGGCATTCGGCCGCCCCACGACAGCAATCTGGAGCGGCCTGTCCACAGTTGGCTGGCGGT
The DNA here is from genome assembly GCA_007125415.1 of Roseovarius sp. Lineage (GTDB taxonomy): Bacteria > Pseudomonadota > Alphaproteobacteria > Rhodobacterales > Rhodobacteraceae > Roseovarius. The sequence goes on along the minus strand of SLDH01000066.1, from coordinate 1,290 downwards.
AGGTAAGCATTTCTGCTTCCCCTTCCTCCAGCGGCACATCCGTCTCGGGCGCGTCGGCCTCGGCACGGGCCGCGAGGCGGTCGGCCAGCGGCATGAGCTGTGCATAAAGATCGTTGAGCCCCTCGCCATGTTCCGCCGAAAGCCGGATCGGCTCACCGAGCCCGAGGCTGTAGGCCTCAAGAAGCCCGGCATCGGCGGCGCTTCCCTCGGCCTTGTTGGCCGCAAGGATCACGTGGGCGGCACGTTTGCGCAGGATCTCGGTAAGCATCTCGTCGGTAGGCGTCACGCCGGTGCGGGCATCGATCACGAAAAGGCAGATATCGGCCATGTCCACCGCGCGCTCCGTGAGCCTGCGCATCCGCCCCTGAAGCGAATCATCGGTGACATCCTCCAGCCCCGCCGTGTCGATCACCGTAAAGCGCAGATCCCCCAGACGGGCCGCGCCCTCGCGCAGATCGCGGGTCACGCCCGGCTGATCATCGACCAGCGCGAGGCGCTTGCCTACGAGGCGGTTGAAAAGCGTGGACTTGCCCACATTGGGCCGCCCGACGATGGCAAGGGTGAAACTCATCTGGTCCCGCTCCTGCGAGGCTGACAGCCCGGCGTCTTCAACCGATCCGTCGGGCATACCACACTCATCGTCCGCGCAGTCCGCGTCACCACGGGGAGGCTGACTGTCGAGGGCGTGCGGCGCTGGTCCGCGCTGCGGCGCGCCATAGGCTAGCGGAAAGCCAGCAACTGGCCATTCGTGCTGACCAGATAGAGCGTGTTACCGGCGACCACCGGGTTCGTCGTTGCACCGCCGGGGATCTCCACCGTGCCGCGCAAGCTGCCATTGTCGGGGTTATAGAGCCGCATCTGCCCGTCATTCGACGCCACGATCAGGTTTCCACCGGCAATGATCGGCCCGTAATGCCCGACGATCTCGGCCTGACGCCGAGGCCTGTCACTGACGAAAAATTCGAGCGTCTCTGACCAGATGCGCCGGCCATCCGCCATCCCCAGACGGATAAGTTCGTTGCGGTCGGAGATCATGAAGATCGAGTCGCCAGCGGGCCAGATGCTGTTCAGCGGCCCGTCCGTCGCGGTCCAGAGCCGGTTCCCATTGGCAAGATTCAGCGCCACGGTGCGCCCCGAATGATTGCCCACGAAAATCCGGTCGCCCACCACAACCGGGTCCGAGGTAATGTCGCCCACCCGGGCCGCCGAGAAGCCCTGACGCTGCCCGGCAACCTGACTGTCCCAGAGCCGCAGCCCACCCTTGCGGAATGTGCCCTGCAACTCACCCGA
>SLDH01000264.1 GCA_007125415.1 Roseovarius sp. | reverse complement strand
TCGCCCACAAGTGCTATGGCGGCAAGAAATACAAGATCCTCTACCGCGACCGGGATTATCACGGCTCCACCCTCGCCACCATGTCGGCGGGCGGCCAGGATGAGCGCAACGCGCAATACGGCCCCTTCGCACCCGGTTTCGTGCGGGTCCCCCATTGCATGGAATATCGTGCGCAATGGGATCTGAGCGGCGAGGAATACGGCATCGCCGCGGCGAACGCCATCGAGGAGGTGATCCTCGCCGAAGGACCCGACACTGTGGGCGCGCTCTGCCTCGAGCCGGTGACGGCGGGTGGCGGCGTGATCACCCCGCCCGAGGGCTACTGGCCACGCGTGCAGGAGATTTGCCGCAAGTACGACATCCTGCTGCATATCGACGAGGTTGTCTGCGGTGTGGGCCGCACCGGCACATGGTTCGGCTATCAGCATTACGGCGTGGAGCCCGATTTCGTGACCATGGCCAAAGGCGTTGCCTCGGGCTATGCGGCCATTGCCTGCTGTGTCACGAATGAGCGTGTCTTCGATATGTTCCGCGACGATCACACCGATCCGATGAACTATTTCCGCGACATCTCCACCTTCGGTGGCTGCACTGCCGGCCCCGCCGCGGCGCTCGAGAACATGGCCATCATCGAGGAAGAGGGCCTGCTGGAGAACACCACTGAAATGGGCCATTACATGCTCGATCAGCTGCGCAGCCTTCAGGAGCGGCACAAGGTCATCGGCGATGTGCGCGGCAAGGGGCTGTTTCTCGGGGCCGAACTTGTCGCCGATCGCAGCAGCAAGGAGCCGGTGCCCGAAAAGATGGCGCAGGCCGTGGTGGCCGACTGCATGCAGCAAGGCGCGGTGATCGGCGTGACCAACCGCTCGATCCCCGGCTTCAACAACACGCTGTGCTATTCGCCCGCACTGATTGCCACGAAGGATGATATCGACCAGTTGGTCAGTGCGACCGACGAAGCACTGACGCGTGTTTTCGGCTGAAATGACTGAAAACATCCTGTAACATGAGGGCCGGGTGACTGAAGCGTCATCCGGCCCTTTCATTGAGGATATCAAGGTTAATCCCGATGCCTGACACCGCACCCTCAGCCCTGCCCTATCTTGATTTCAGCGATCCCGGCTTCTCGACCCGAAGTGACGCGGTTCTTGACGCGCGGGCGCAAAGCTGGTGCGCGCGTACGCCCTACGGCATTGCCGTGCTGCGCTACCGGCAGGTCGGCAAGATCCTGCGCGACCGCCGCTTCCGGCAGGGCAGCCACAACTGGCCGGAGGCCGTGGGGATCGAGGGCAGCTTCGCGGAATTCTGGAAATCTTCGGTGATCGGCCGCGAAGGCGCGGCGCATCAGAAGCTGCGGGCGCTCGCCGTGCCAGCGCTGAGCGAGGATTATGTGCTCAGCCTCAAACCCGCTTTCGACCGGATTGCGGAGGATCTGTGTGCGAGTCTTCGCGAAAAGACGCGTTGCGAGTTTCAATCGGAGTTCTGCGAACCATTCGCCGGGCAGGCCATCACGACTTTGCTCGGGATGGAACGCGAACACTGGCCCGAGGTGGCCCATGACGCCGCCGATCTGGGCCTTGCCATGGGTATCGAGGCGAAACGGCATGAAGCGCGCTTCAACGCCGCCTGCGAGCGGCTCTACCGACTCGCCGACAGCCTCGTGCAGCGCGTCCGCGCGGGCAAGGATCAGACAAGCTATGTCGCGCGCATGGTGGCCGAGTTCGACCGTAACGGTGACTGCAGCCATGATGAATTGCTCAACACCATCGTGATCTCGATCTTCGGCGGCGTGGACACGACCCGCGCGCTTCTGGGGCTGGGGTTGTCGCTCTTCATCGACCACCCCGGACAGTGGCAGGCCCTGCGCGCGGATGCCTCATTGATTCCGGCGGCGATCGAGGAATTCATCCGCGCGCGCCCCACCACCACCTGGGCCACGCGCGAGGCGCTGGAGGATGTGGAAATGGATGGCCAGATCATCCCGCGCGGGACGGTGGTTCATCTGCTGGTCCACGCCTCCGCGCGCGACCCGGAGATCTGCGAGGATCCGGGCTTTGACATCACCGCGAAACGCCGGCGTCATTTCGGCTTCGGGGGCGGCGCGCATCACTGCATCGGGCATTTCGTGGCCCGCACCGATATCGCCAGCGCGCTCGCGGCCCTGAGGCGAACCTTCAAGACTGTCGATTATGACGGCCCGCCCGAATGGCTGCCCGACAGCGGCAACACCGGAGCAGACCGCCTGCCCATCCGCTACGAGCTTGCCTGAGGCGCGCCCCGACGCGTAGGCCAGCGGACCGTACTGACCGGGCCGCGTCTGCGCCCCGGCCAGTTGCCTTGCTTACCTTCTCAGGTTCGTCCACATCGTGTCGTAGACCTGTTGTGTGGCCTCATCACAGACCTCGACGAAGACTGTTTGAATGCCTTCAGGCGGGGTCTGCTCGGGCATTGTTCTCAACTCTTCGTCGAGAAACTCATCCACACCATCGACCCCGGCGGCATAGCG
>SLDH01000015.1 GCA_007125415.1 Roseovarius sp. | reverse complement strand
CATTTCGAGCGGATCGAGGGCATTCGCCAGCCGGAGCCGACACCATGGGTGCCGCAATCCAAACCCGTTCGATTTACCGAATATGGCTGTGCGGCCATCGACAAGGGCAGCAATCAGCCCAACAAGTTTCTTGATCCGAAATCATCCGAATCGTCGCTTCCCTATTTCTCGAACGGGCGCTCGGATGATCTCATGCAGGCGCAATATCTGCGCGCCATGTCAGCCTATTGGACCGATCCGGAAAACAACCCGCTGTCGGAGGAATATGAGGGGCGAATGCTGGATTTTGCCCGCTCCTGCGTCTGGGCGTGGGATGCGCGGCCCTATCCGTGGTTTCCAAACAACCGTGATCTTTGGCGTGACGGGGCCAATTTCGCGCGCGGGCATTGGCTGAACGGGCGGATCTCGGGGCGCTCACTTGCCTCGGTCGTGGATGAGATATGCCAGCGCGCGGGGGCGCGGCATTTTGATGTGAGCGCGCTGCATCAGTTCGTTCGCGGCTACGGTATGCAGGATGTCACCGAGGCGCGCGCGGCCCTTCAGCCGCTCATGCTGCGCTATGGGTTTGACGCAATCGAGCGCGCAGGAAAGCTTGCCTTCCGTCTGCGGGACGGCAAAGCCGATGCCGAACTGAGCCCCGATTGGCTGGTCCGTGACAGTGAGCGCGATGCGGTGATCGAAGAGACCCGCGGAAGTGCTGCGGAACTCGCCGGGCGCGTCAGGCTGCGCTTTGTGGAGGCGGATGGCGATTACGCGGTGATCTCGGAAGAGGCCATTCTGCCGGATGAGCGCAGCCAGACTGTCTCTGTTTCGGAAGTGCCGCTTGCCATGACCCGGGGCGAAGGGCGTCAGACCGTCGAGCGGTGGCTTTCGGAGGCGCGTGTGGCGCGCGATACGGCCCGCTTCACCCTGGCTCCCTCGCAAATGGCCTATGGCGCGGGCGATGTGGTGTCGTTGCCCGAAGAGGGCGGCACTGGTCTTTTCCGGATCGACCGGGTCGAGCAGATGGGCCTTGCGCAGCGGGTGGAGGCGGTGCGGATCGAGCCGGAAAGCTATGTGCCCATCGAGCTTGAGGACCTGCCCACCAACATCACCGCCTTTTCGGGGCCTGTCCCGGTGACTCCGCTTTTTCTTGATCTGCCGCTACTGACCGGTGAGGAAGTGCCCCATGCGCCCCATGTCGCGGTCACGGCCAGGCCCTGGCCCGGGTCTGCCGCGCTCTACGCCTCGGCCAGTGGGAGCAATTACAGGCTTGATACGCTGGTCGAGTTGCCTGCAAGCATCGGCATTACCCAGACACCGCTTCCGGCCGCGCGGCCCGGATTGCCGGATCATGGCGCGCCCTTGCGCGTGCGCATGCTGAACGGGCGGCTGGAAAGTGTGGCGCGCGACGCCTTTCTGGCCGGGGGCAATCTTTGCGCCATCGGGGATGGGACCCCCGACGGGTGGGAACTGCTGCAATTCCAGAATGCCGAGCTTGTGGCACCGAACACCTTTGATCTGAGCCTGCGTCTGCGCGGGCAGGCGGGAACGGAAGCCGCGATGCAGGCGGTCTGGCCCGAGGGATCTGTGCTGGTGCGGATCGATGCGGCGGTGCAACAGACGGCCCTGCGGGAAAACGCGCTGGGCCTTGAGCGATACTACCGGATCGGCCCGGGCGACCGGCCCCTCACCGACCCGGCCTATCAGGGGTTCATTCAGAGCTTTGACGGGATCGGCCTGCGCCCCTACCGCCCGGCACATCTCCGGGTGCGGCAGGTGGCCGGGGGCGATCTGGCCATCAGTTGGATCAGGCGGACCCGCAAGGGCGGCGACCGTTGGGACATTCCCGAAGTGCCACTATCGGAGGAAAGCGAGAGCTATCTTCTGCGCATCGTCCAGAATGATCAGGTGATCCGGGAGCAGATCGTGGCGCAGCCTGCATGGACCTATGGCGCGGGTGCGCAGGCCACCGATGGCCTGAGCGGCTTCTACCGGATCGAGGTGGCGCAGATCTCGGGCAGTTTCGGGCCGGGGCCGTTTGCAAGCCTCACACTGTCCGGCTAACCGCGCGCGCAATCAATGCAGCGGGTGGCCGCCGGATCAAGCTCCAGCCGGCCTGTCGCAATACGCTCTCCGCAATCCTCGCAGTAGCCATATTCGCCGTCCTGCAGGCGTTCCAGCGCGGCCTTGAGCCGCTTGCGCTCGGATTGTCGACGAACATGGCCGGCTTTGGACATGGCCTGGTTCTGCAGTGCATCCATGCGGCTGAGCCGCCCTACGGCCTGTTGATCAAGCTCCACCGTTGCTTGCCCTTCCGCGCCCAGCTTGTCCTCGGCATCGAGCATCGCAAGGCGCTTTTCCAGCAGATGGCGGAATGCCTCGATCTCTGCGCTATTCATCTCGCGCATATCCTTCATCACGGCTTTGCATTTTATCCTGCGTTTCTATCTGCTAATATGGTGTGATGAAAGAGGAGCGGCACCATGGCTGAAACGCGCGCGCGGCTGGCGGAACTGGATCCGGTATG
>SLDH01000106.1 GCA_007125415.1 Roseovarius sp. | reverse complement strand
GGTTTTCAGGCAGGCGTGGTTGTATGACGAAAAAGCTGAGTCAACGCGTTCTGTCGTGGTTATCGGGGCTTGTCCCTGTGCGCGACGAACGAGATCAAGTGTCTAAAGGGCACCTGGTGGATGCCTTGGTACCGAGAGGCGATGAAGGACGTGGCACGCTGCGAGAAGCCGCGGGGAATTGCGAGCAAATTGTGATCCGCGGATGTCCGAATGGGGAAACCCGGCCCTTTGGGGTCATCCCGCGCTGAATAGATAGGCGCGTGGAAGCGAACCCGGCGAACTGAAACATCTCAGTAGCCGGAGGAAAAGAAATCAACAGAGACTCCCTGAGTAGTGGCGAGCGAAAGGGGATCAGGCCAGTGGCTGCGGCGAGAGAACCGGAAGCGTCTGGAAAGGCGCGCCTTAGCGGGTGATAGCCCCGTACGGGTAGAGCTTGTCGCGGTCCTTGAGTAGGGCGGGACACGGATTATCCTGTCTGAACATGGGGGGACCACCCTCCAAGCCTAAGTACTCCTCGGTGACCGATAGTGAACCAGTACCGTGAGGGAAAGGTGAAAAGCACCCCGACGAGGGGAGTGAAATAGAACCTGAAACCGGGTGCCTACAAGCAGTAGGAGCCGCATTTCGGTGCGGTGACTGCGTACCTTTTGTATAATGGGTCAGCGAGTTGGTGTTACAAGCAAGCTTAAGCCGCTAGGCGTAGGCGCAGCGAAAGCGAGTCTGAAGAGGGCGTTTAGTTTGTGGCATCAGACCCGAAACCAGGTGATCTAGCCATGGGCAGGCTGAAGGTGGGGTAACACCCACTGAAGGGCCGAACCGACCGATGTTGAAAAATCGGCGGATGACCTGTGGTTAGGGGTGAAAGGCCAATCAAACCTGGAGATAGCTGGTTCTCCGCGAAAGCTATTTAGGTAGCGCGTCGTGGGTTTGCCGCCGGGGGTAGAGCACTGGATGGGCTAGGGCCCCGCGAGGGGTACCAAACCCAACCAAACTCCGAATACCGGCGAGTATGACCACGGCAGACAGTCCATGGGTGCTAAGGTCCGTGGACGAGAGGGAAACAGCCCAGACCGCCAGCTAAGGTCCCTAAGTAACGGCTAAGTGGGAAAGGATGTGGGACGGCCAAGACAACCAGGAGGTTGGCTTAGAAGCAGCCATCCTTTAAAGAAAGCGTAACAGCTCACTGGTCTAATCAAGCTGTCCTGCGCCGAAAATGTACCGGGGCTCAAGCCGTTCACCGAAGCTGCGGGTTCAGACCGTCAGGTCTGAGCGGTAGCGGAGCGTTCCGTAGGCCTGCGAAGGGAGACCCGGGAGGGCTCCTGGAGGTATCGGAAGTGAGAATGCTGACATGAGTAGCGATAAAGAGTGTGAGAAACACTCTCGCCGAAAGCCCAAGGGTTCCTGCGCAAGGCTAATCCGCGCAGGGTGAGCCGGCCCCTAAGACGAGGGCGAAAGCCGTAGTCGATGGGAATCAGGTTAATAGTCCTGAGCCTGTGGGTGGTGACGAATCCAAAACGTTGTCGGATCTGATCGGATTGATCCGGCCTCCAGAGGGTTCCAGGAAATAGCCCCCACACTAAGACCGTACCCGAAACCGACACAGGTGGGCAGGTTGAATATACCAAGGCGCTTGAGAGAACGGCGTTGAAGGAACTCGGCAAAATGCCCCCGTAAGTTCGCGAGAAGGGGGCCCACCCATCGGGCAACCGGTGGGTGGGGGCACAGACCAGGGGGTAGCGACTGTTTACTAAAAACACAGGGCTCTGCGAAGCCGTAAGGCGACGTATAGGGTCTGACGCCTGCCCGGTGCCGGAAGGTTAAGGGGAGGAGTGCAAGCTCCGAACCGAAGCCCCGGTAAACGGCGGCCGTAACTATAACGGTCCTAAGGTAGCGAAATTCCTTGTCGGGTAAGTTCCGACCTGCACGAATGGCGTAACGACTACCCTACTGTCTCCAACGCCGACTCAGCGAAATTGAATTCTCCGTGAAGATGCGGAGTACCCGCGGTTAGACGGAAAGACCCCGTGCACCTTTACTATAGCTTTGCAGTGGCACTAGGCCCGACATGTGTAGGATAGGCGGGAGGCTTGGAAGCGGACGCGCCAGCGTTCGTGGAGCCATCCTTGAAATACCGCCCTTGTCGGTCTTAGTGCCTAACCGAGGCCCGTGATCCGGGTCCGGGACCCTGCATGGTGGGTAGTTTGACTGGGGCGGTCGCCTCCCAAAGAGTAACGGAGGCGCGCGATGGTGAGCTCAAGCTGGTCGGAAATCAGCTGCTGAGTGCAATGGCATAAGCTCGCCTGACTGCGAGAGCGACGGTTCGAGCAGAGACGAAAGTCGGTCATAGTGATCCGGTGGTCCCGCGTGGAAGGGCCATCGCTCAACGGATAAAAGGTACGCCGGGGATAACAGGCTGATCTCCCCCAAGAGTCCACATCGACGGGGAGGTTTGGCACCTCGATGTCGGCTCATCACATCCTGGGGCTGGAGCAGGTCCCAAGGGTTCGGCTGTTCGCCGATTAAAGTGGTACG
>SLDH01000370.1 GCA_007125415.1 Roseovarius sp. | reverse complement strand
TGGAGTTCAACCGGAAATATTCCGAACTCTGGCCGGTGATCATCTCCAAGAAGGATCAGATGCCCAGTGCCGAAGAGCGCGACGGGGAGGAAGGCAAGATGAAGTATTTCTCCGAAAATCCGGGTGAGGGCGGCTGAACCGGATCGTTCAATTGATTCGGTGTGCCTTTTTGCCGACGTCATTGGTGATCGGCAAAAAGGTATGAAAATCAAGGCGAAATCCACCAAACGCCCGGAGGCCCCCGGTCTTTCATTCGAACGTGATTTGTGATACACTGCTGATACAAATGTAGAAGTCTGCCAGATATCCGTCTGCCTGCGCTGCCGCCCGGGGATGGGTTTCTTTGTGTCGATTACTGCCATTATCGTGTGGGCCAGCCTCACGCGCGGCAAATTCAGCGGCAGGCCGATATCCTGGAGAGGAAGACCTGAATGAGCAAGCCTAGAAAGTCCGAGTTCCGTCCTGACGATTATGTCGTCTATCCTGCCCATGGCGTGGGTCAGATCGTGTCGATCGAAGAGCAGGAAGTCGCCGGTATCACTCTGGAGTTGTTTGTCATCTCCTTCGAGAAGGACAAGATGACCCTGCGTGTGCCGACAAACAAGGCCACGGAAATCGGCATGCGCAGCCTCTCCAGCCCCGATGTGATCTCCAAGGCGATGACCACGCTGAAGGGCAAGGCCAAGGTCAAGCGCGCCATGTGGTCGCGTCGGGCGCAGGAATACGAACAGAAGATCAATTCCGGTGATCTGATCGCCATCGCCGAGGTGGTGCGCGATCTGCATCGTAACGATGATCAGCGCGAGCAGAGCTATTCCGAGCGCCAGCTTTACGAGGCCGCGCTGGAGCGTCTGACGCGTGAAGTCGCCGCCGTCGATGGGGGCGATGAGGTGGAAGCGGCCCGCCGGGTCGATGATGTGCTCGTGTCGCGCGCGGCCTGATCGCCTACCTCTACCCGCGCCTTGCAGGCAGTCATGTCAATGCCGTTCAGCAGACCGCTGAGCGGCATCTGTCATGTGTGACTGACGGCATGTGCCGCACAGGCACCACCGGGCACTGCGGCATATGACCCAGATCAAGGCAGACGGTGGGCGGAGCGGTTAGGCAAGCTCCGATAACGACGTAAAACGGAGAGAACCATGGTTCGGCTTGCCCTGATCCTTCACATTTTCATCGGCTCGACATTCGCCGGTTCCGCGGTCATCGCAGCGCTTGTCATGGGCTACGCCACGGCAGCGGGGATTGTTATCGCCGCACTTGTCGGCTTCCTGCTCTCAGCGCCGGTGAGCTATCTGGTGGCGCGCAATCTCTACGAGGCGTGACAGAGGTGTTGCCTGATGTGCTTGGCGCATGGGTATTCTTCCCCGCCCATGCCGTCGGAAGCAATCAATCGGAATTGTCTTGATACGTCAGCCAGCCGCTGACCGCCGCTTCGAATTCCCGCGGTTTATCGGCGTGCAGCCAATGCCCCGCGCCGGGGATCTTGAGAAACCCCGCTTGCGGAAAGAGCCGCTTGATTTCGCTTCGGGCGTCGCGGGAAACATAGTCAGACGCAGCACCTGACAGAAAAAGGGCAGGTCGGTCGAACGAGCCGTCCATCTGCGGAAAATCGAGAATCTCGGGCATCGCCCTGGCCAGCACATCGAGATTGAGCTGCCAGGCTCCGGCCTTGATATCCAGCGATTGAAGAAAGAAGCTGCGCAAGGCCCGACTTTCAACATGGCGGGCGAGTTGATGATCGGCGTCGGCGCGGCTTTCCACCTGCTGAAGATCCACCGCGCGCATCGCTTCGATGAACTGGATCTGGCTGTGCCCATAGGCCACAGGTGCGATATCGGCGACGAGGAGGCGGTGCACAAGCTCGGGCCGTGTGAGCCCAAGCATCATGGCCGCCTTGCCGCCCATGGAATGCCCCAGAAGATCAAAGGGCCGGTCCAGGCTCTTGAGCACCCCGGCCAGATCTTCGGCCAGATCGTGATAATTATGGCTGTCGAACCAGGGGCTTGCGCCGTGATTGCGCATATCCACCGTGATCACCTCGCGGTCTTTCGACAAACGCTTGGCGATCACCCCCCAGTTCCGGGCCGACCCGTAGAGCCCGTGCGCGATCAGCAGCCCGGGCTGGTCCGTCGGCTGGCCATGGGAAATCAAGTTGAGCATGGCGCTTTCTAACGCGTGAGAAGGGCAGGGGCCAGTCCTCTTGAGATGCTGCCGCGACAGCGATAGATTGCTCTTCGGAAGGATGAGCAAGTGATTGATCCCCATGATGTAAACGCGAAGGCTGACGCGGTGAAAGAGCTTCTGAGGCGGAAGCTGGGACTGCGCGGAGCAACCCTTTCGAGGAAGCTGGCCAGGGCCGGGCGTCTGCTGCCGGGGCGTATGCAAAAGGCGGGGCAGGTGATCGTGACCGCGCAAAAAAACGCCGCACACCCCAAGCTTGCCATGATGGCGGATTCGGCCTTGGTCGAGGCGGCCTATGCGGAATTGTCGCGCTATCTCAAGGAGATCGACCCCGCAGAACAGCGCAAGACAAGACTGTTGGGATGGCTGGGCGCGCTGGTGTTCAACCTGATGACCCTTACCGTGCTGCTGGTGATCTTGCTGCGTTGGCAGGGATTTCTCTGATCGTCAGGAATGGTAAAGCCCGCGTCATGATGTGACGCGGGCTTTGGCTTTTGGGTTGGCTCAAAGGTTGGGATAGAGCGGGAAGCGTGCCAGCATCGTCGCCACCTCGCCGCGCACCTTCTCCTCGACCGCGCCGTTGGCATCGGCACCGTTGGCCGCAAGCCCGTCCACGACCTCGACGATCCAGTCACCGATCTGACGGAACTCTTCTTCCTTGAAACCCCGGGTCGTGCCTGCGGGGGTGCCGAGGCGCAGGCCGCTGGTCACGGTCGGTTTTTCTGGATCGAACGGCACACCATTCTTGTTGCAGGTGATATGCGCACGGCCCAATGCGGCGTCCGCGATATTGCCGGTCACCTTCTTGGGGCGCAGATCCACCAGCATGACATGGGTGTCCGTGCCGCCGGTGACGATGTCGAGCCCGCCCTTGATCAGCTGATCGGCCAGCGCTGCGGCGTTGCGCTTCACCTGTTGTTGATAGGCCTTGAACTCGGGGCGCAGCGCCTCGCCGAAGGCCACCGCCTTGGCGGCGATCACATGCATGAGCGGTCCGCCCTGAATGCCGGGAAAGATGGCGGAATTGAATTTCTTCGCCAGTGCCTCGTCATCGGTCAGGATCATGCCGCCACGCGGGCCGCGCAATGTCTTGTGGGTAGTGGTGGTTGCGACATGGCAATGCGGGAAGGGCGAGGGGTATTCGCCCGCCGCAATCAGCCCGGCGAAATGCGCCACATCGGCCAGCACATAGGCGCCCACCATATCGGCGATCTCGCGGATGCGCGCGAAATCCAGCACGCGCGGAATGGCCGAGCCGCCGGCGATGATCATCTTGGGCTGGTGTTCCTTTGCCAGCGCTTCCATCTGATCGTAATCCACATCCAGCGTATCGCGCCGCACGCCATACTGGATGGCGTTGAACCATTTGCCCGACTGGTTTGGTGCCGCGCCATGGGTGAGGTGGCCGCCCGCATCGAGGCTCAGGCCGAGGATCGTGTCGCCGGGCTGCAGCAGCGCCAGAAATACCGCCTGATTGGCCTGGCTGCCCGAGTTGGGCTGCACATTGGCAAAGCCACAGCCGAAAAGCTGTTTGGCGCGGTCGATCGCGAGGTCTTCGGCGATATCGACAAACTGGCATCCGCCATAATAGCGCCGGCCGGGATAGCCTTCGGCGTATTTGTTGGTCATGACGGAGCCCTGGGCTTCCATCACGGCCGCCGAGACGATGTTCTCGGAGGCAATGAGTTCGATCTCGTCGCGCTGTCGTCCCAACTCCTTGCTGATGGCAGCATGAATTTCCGGATCGCGGGCGAAAAGCGCTTCGGTGAAAAAGGTTGTATCGGGCATGGGACAAAGCTCCATCAAGGGGTTCAGGGGCGTTTCCTAAAGGAAACCAGCCCGGCATGAAAGACCGTAAAACGACAATTCAGCCGCAAGGACCGTCACAGGCAGAAAGCATGGTGCGCAGCGCGACAAGATCAAGTAAGAAAAGTTCAAGAATTACAAGGGACAAGTCGAAATGGCCAAAAAAATCGCCTTCGTGGCAAGCGAAGAGCCGATCGCACGGGCTGCCTTGACCACGTTGGCAGCCGCATTCGGCAGTGTGGCCGAGCCGGAGGCGGATGTCATCGTGGCGCTGGGCGGCGATGGCTTCATGCTGCACACCCTGCACCGGACCCAGAGCCTCGACATTCCGGTCTACGGAATGAATCGCGGCACAGTTGGTTTCTTGATGAACGAGTATGGTGTCGATGATCTGATGGAGCGGTTGAACGCCGCCGAGGAAGAGGTGATCAACCCGCTTTCCATGAAGGCCGCTGACAGGAACGGCAATATCTTCCAAGGGCTCGCGATCAATGAAGTGTCGCTTCTGCGCGCAGGCCCGCAGGCTGCGCAACTGAGGATCACCGTGGATGGGCGCGAGCGGCTTGATCTGCTGGTGTGCGATGGTGCGCTGGTCGCCACGCCGGCCGGATCGACCGCCTACAATTACAGCGCGCACGGGCCGATTCTACCCATCGGGTCGGATGTTCTGGCGATCACCGCTGTCGCGGCCTTCCGCCCCCGGCGCTGGCGCGGGGCGCTCATTCCGAAAACGGCGAAGGTGCGCATTGACGTGCTCAATGCCGAAAAGCGCCCGGTGATGGCCGAGGGCGATGGCAAGGCGGTGCGCGATGTTCTCTGGGTGGAGGTGCGGTCAGAGCCGGCCATCGCCCACAGACTGCTGTTCGACCCGGGCCATGGCCTTGAAGAGCGGCTCCTGCGCGAGCAGTTCAGTTGATGCGTGCAATCCGCATATCAAGAGTTTTCGGGCTGGCAAGCCGGGAATGCAGGGGTGGGGCAAGGTGCTGGCGTGCCGAGCCATGCACGCGCAAAAATGACATTCGCGGATCGGCCCGGCAGGAACGGTGCCGATCTTCAAAGCGCAGGCTCCGGGTTTCCCCCCTTCAGTAAAACCCGACCGCCTTGACGCTGACATCCGCCTGATGGTCACGGCCATAGGCCACCACCCCGAGGCTACGGATGCTTTCGGGCTGAGGCGTCCTGCGCAGCAGGTTGCCCGAGGGCGCGAAGGCGGCGAAGGGCAGGCGAAATTCCTGCCACTCGGCGCTCGCGTCGAATCCGGCCTGGTAATACTGCCAGGGCAGGACCATCCCGCGCGTCCGAAGGTGGATGAAGTAGCGCTCGTTGTTGCCTTGCGCCACGAGCACGACGCCGCGCGCATCCGCAGGCACCGGGCTGTCAAGCTCGAACCTCGCCTGGATGAACCCGCCGCGATTTTCCGTGCTCACATCGCCCACAAGGCGCAGCACCGCGTCACCTTCGGTGCCGTCCAGAAACGCCCGCCCCTGTGAGACGCCGCCCATCACCTGATCGCTGAAATACTGCCAGCGCGCCGATTCGGAAACAGGAAGCTGCATCTGCGCGCTCTCCGCAAAGCTCATCACGGGCCAGATACAGGCCACCAGCAGGGCAGACAACAGCCGGCGCACGCGGTTAGCCTTCCTTCGCATAGCCAATGGCCTGCAGGGCCCCCTTGATTTCGTCCAGAATGGCCGGATCGTCAATCGTGGCGGGCATCTTGTAGTCGGTGCCGTCAGCGATCCGAACCATGATCCCGCGCAGGATCTTGCCCGAGCGTGTCTTGGGCAACCGGTCCACTACCACAGCCAGCTTGAAGGCCGCCACCGGGCCGATGCGCTCACGCACCAGCTTGACGCATTCGGCGCTGATCTCCTCATGCGGGCGGTTCACGCCATTGCTCAGGCACAGAAAGCCAACCGGGGCCTGGCCTTTCAGCGGGTCCGCCACGCCGATCACGGCGCATTCGGCCACATCCGGGTGGCTCGCCAGTACCTCTTCCATGCCGCCGGTGCTCAGCCGATGGCCGGCCACGTTGATCACGTCATCGGTACGCGCCATGATCCACAGATAGCCATCCGCGTCTTTCACCCCCGCATCGCCGGTCTCGTAATGGCCGGGAAAGGTGGTGAGGTAGGATTTGCGAAACCGATCTTCGGCGTTCCAGAGCGTTGGCAAGGTGCCCGGGGGCAGGGGCAGCTTGATGGCGATGGCGCCCAATTCGCCAGGGGGCAATTCGTGCCCGCCCTCATCGAGGATACGCACATCATATCCCGGCATCGCCACGGTGGGCGAGCCGATCTTGACCGGCAGCGGCTCGATCCCGACAGGATTGCCGGCGATGCTCCAGCCGGTTTCGGTCTGCCACCAGTGGTCATAGACGGGCTTGCCGGTCATGGCCTGCGTCCATTCGATGGTGTCGGGGTCCGCTCGCTCACCTGCCAGATAAATGGCGTTGAGATGGCTCAGGTCATATTTCCCGAGAAGCTCGCCCTTGGGGTCCTCGCGCTTGACCGCGCGGAAGGCCGTTGGGGCGGTGAAGAAGCTGCGCACCTTATGTTCGGAAATCACCCGCCAGAAGGTGCCGGCATCGGGGGTGCCCACAGGCTTGCCTTCGAACACCACCGTGGTGTTGCCATGGATGAGCGGGCCATAACAGATATAGCTGTGCCCGACGACCCAGCCCACATCACTCGCCGCCCAGAACACATCGCCGGGCTCCACGTTGTAGATGTTCTTCATGCTCCAGTTGAGCGCCACAAGATGCCCCGCAGTGGGGCGCACCACGCCTTTGGGCGCGCCGGTGGTGCCGGAGGTATAGAGGATATAGGCCGGGTGATTGCCCGCCACGGGCACACATTCCGCAGGCTCCACCCCATCCTGGAAGTCGTGCCAGTTCACATCGCGCCCTTCTGTCAGATGCGCGACCTCCTGTTCGCGCTGAAAGATCACGCAGAAGTCGGGCTTGTGCGCGGCCTGCTCGATGGCCCCGTCGAGCAAAGGCTTGTAATGCACGACACGCCCCGGCTCCAGCCCGCAGGAAGCGGCGATGATCGCTTTGGGCGTGCAATCGTCGATTCTCACGGCAAGTTCATTGGCAGCAAAACCGCCGAAGACCACCGAATGCACCGCGCCCAGCCGCGCGCAGGCCAGCATCGCTTCCAGCGCCTCGGGGATCATCGGCATGTAGATGATCACCCGGTCGCCCTTTCCGATGCCCTTGGCGCGCAGGGCTCCGGCGAGCATGGCCACGCGATTGCGCAGTTCGATATAGGAGATTTCGCGCTTGGAGCCCGTGATCGGGCTGTCATGGATGATCGCCGTCTGCTCGCCGCGGCCCCGTTCCACATGGCGGTCCACCGCGTTCCAGCAGGTGTTGACCGTTGCGTCGCTGAACCATTCGTAAAGCGGCGCGTTGTCGTCAAAGAGCGCCTTGCCGGGCTTTTCCACCCAGTCAATGGCCTCGGCGGCCTCTAGCCAGAATGCCTCCGGATCGGCCTGCCAACGGGCATAGACGTCCTTGTATCCCATGAGTATCTCCTCCGTCCTGTGCTGCTCGTGTTACGGGCTGCGGGCGGGTGCGGCAAGGCTTCGGAGCAAATCCCAAGCCGGGTTACCGCAAACAAAAGACCTCGGCACAGCGCGATACCGGTTCGACTGCCCCGTCCGCGCACCAGCAGGGGCAGTTCACCCATATTTGGCGACCGGCGTGCCGGCGATGGCGGCCATGTTCAGAAGGCCCCGGGCGGTGACACCGGCGGTCACGATATGCGCGCGATTGCCCATGCCCATGAGGATGGGCCCCACCTCCAGCCCGTCGGCCTTCATCTTCAGGATGTTGCGCACGCCCGAGGCGGCATCCACATGTGAAAAGATCAGCACATTGGCCGCGCCTTCCATCCGGTTGCCGGGCAACAGGCGCTCGCGCAGTTCCGGATCGAGCGCGGTGTCGATGTTCATCTCGCCCTCATAGCAGAAATCCCTCGGCTCGGAATCGAGGATGGCCAGAGCGGCGCGCAGACGCTTGCCCGAATCCTCGCCCTGATTGCCGAATTGCGATTGCGAGCAGAGCGCGATTTTCGGCTCGATGCCGAAGCGCCGCACGTGGCGCGCGGCCCCGATCACCGTTTCGGCGATGTTATCGGGGGTCGGAAAGGCGCGCACATGCGTATCGGCGATGAAAAGCGGGCCGCTTTCCATGATCATCATCGACAGTGCCCCATGCGGGCGCAGCTTTTCCGTACCCAGCACCTGGGTGATGTAATTGAGATGCCAGCGATACTCGCCGAAAGTGCCGCAGATCAGGCTGTCGGCCTCGCCGCGATGCACCATCACCGCGCCGATGGCGGTGGTGTTGGTGCGCATGATCGCGCGGGCCAGATCGGGCGTGACCCCGCGCCGCTGCATGATCTGGTGATAACTGCCCCAGTAATCGCGGTAGCGCGGGTCGTTCTCGGGGTTGACGAGATGCAGATCGCGCCCGGGGCGGATATCGAGCCCCAGTTTCTCGCACCGGTCTTCGATGACCTGCGGGCGACCGATCAGGATGGGCACCTCGCTGGTTTCCTCCAGAATGGCCTGAGCGGTGCGCAGCACCCGCTCATCCTCGCCTTCCGCAAAAACGATGCGGCGCTCTTCCTGGCGGGCGCTCTCGAAAACCGGGCGCATCAGCAAGGCGGATTTATAGACCGACGCGTCGAGCTTGGCGCGATACGCCTCCAGATCGTCGAGCGGGCGGGTGGCCACGCCGCTTTCCATAGCCGCGCGGGCAACAGCCGTGGAAACCACGCCCGACAGGCGCGGATCGAAGGGTTTGGGAATGAGATAGTCCGCGCCGAACGTGAGCGGCTCTCCCTTGTAAGCCGCCGCTGCCTCGGCGGAGGTGGTGGCGCGGGCCAGTTCGGCGATGCCTTCCACACAGGCGATCTGCATCGCGTCGTTGATCTGCGTGGCGCCCACATCCAGCGCACCGCGAAAGATGAAGGGAAAGCAAAGGACGTTATTGACCTGATTGGGAAAATCCGAGCGACCCGTGGCGATGATCGCGTCGGGGGCAACCTCGCGTGCAAGGTCGGGCATGATCTCGGGCGTGGGGTTGGCCAGCGCGAAGATGATCGGACGTTCGGCCATCTTCGCGACATGCTCGGGCAGAAGCGCACCGGGGCCGGAGAGGCCCAGAAAGAGATCCGCGCCCTCGATCACCTCCGCCATCACGCGCAGATCGGTCTTCTGGGCGAAGGCGGCCTTCTGCGGGTTCATGTCGATCTCGCGGCCCTCATAGACCAGCCCGTGAATGTCGCACAGCCAGATGTTCTCGCGCTTCACGCCCAGCTTGATGAGCATGTTCAGGCAAGCTATACCCGCCGCGCCGCCGCCGGCGGAGACGATCTTGATGTCTTCGAAGCGCCTGCCCGACACATGGAGCGCATTGGTGGCCGCCGCGCCCACCACGATGGCTGTGCCGTGCTGATCGTCGTGAAAGACGGGGATATTCATGCGCTCCCGGCAGATCCGCTCGACGATGAAACAGTCGGGTGCCTTGATGTCCTCGAGATTGATCGCGCCGAAGGTGGGTCCGAGTGCACAAACGATCTCGGCCAGTTTCTCCGGGTCAGCCTCGTCCACTTCCAGGTCGAAACAGTCGATATTGGCGAATTTCTTGAAGAGCACAGCCTTGCCCTCCATCACCGGCTTTGACGCCAGCGGGCCGATATTGCCAAGGCCCAGCACTGCCGTGCCGTTGGAGACCACCGCCACCAGGTTGCCGCGCGCCGTGTATCGGCTGGCATTGGCCGGATCGGCCTTGATCTCGAGGCAGGCTTCGGCCACGCCCGGGCTGTAGGCGCGCGCCAGATCGCGGCCATTGGCCAGTGGCTTGGTTGCGCGAATCTCCAGTTTTCCCGGCTTTGGATT
>SLDH01000275.1 GCA_007125415.1 Roseovarius sp. | reverse complement strand
GAGGGGCAGCGCCCCTCGCCCCGGTCGGATTGCAAGGCAATCCGAAATCCGGACAACCCGGATCGCATCGCGGTTCGAAACAAGGTCAAGGCACAACAGGAGGTGCATCATGACAAGGCTTACAGAAAAGGCGCGTGTGATCATTGTCGGCGGCGGTGTCGTTGGCTGCTCGGTGGCCTATCACCTTGCAAAGCTCGGCTGGAAAGATGTCGTTCTGCTCGAGCGCAAGCAACTGACCAGCGGTACGACATGGCATGCCGCGGGCCTCATCGGGCAGTTGCGCGCCACCCAGAACATGACCCGGCTCGCCCGCTACTCGGCCGAGCTCTATACCGGGCTCGAGGCCGAGACAGGCGTGGCCACCGGTTTCCGGCAGGTGGGCTCGGTCTCTGCCGCGCTGACCGAAGAACGGCTGGAAGAGCTTTATCGCAATGCCGCCATGGCGCGCGCCTTCGGCGTGCCGGTCGAGGAGTTGTCACCCCTGGAGGTGAAAGAGCGCTACGAGCATCTCAATATCGACGGAGTGACCGGCGGGGTCTGGCTGCCCACGGACGGTCAGGCCGATCCGGCCAATATCGCCCTGGCGCTGGCCAAGGGGGCGCGGCAGAACGGTGCGGTCGTGCAGGAGCGCGTCAAGGTCATCGGCATGAGCCGCGTCGGGCGTCGCATCACCGGGGTCGACTGGCGCGCCGAGGACGGGAGCGAGGGCCATATCGCCTGCGAGTTGGTGGTCAATTGTGCCGGGATGTGGGGCCGCGAGGTGGGGCGCATGGCGGGCACCAACGTGCCGCTCCATGCCTGCGAACATTTCTACATCGTCACCGAAGCCATCCCGGGCCTGAGCCAGATGCCGGTGCTGCGCGTGCCGGATGAATGCGCCTATTACAAGGAGGATGCGGGCAAGATGCTGCTCGGGGCATTCGAGCCCAATTCGAAGCCCTGGGGGATGCAGGGCATCCCCGACAGCTTCGAGTTCGATCAGCTGCCCGAGGATTTCGACCATTTCGAACCGATCCTCGAAAACGCCTGCAACCGCATGCCGATGCTGGAAGAGGCGGGGATCCACACTTTCTTCAACGGCCCTGAATCCTTCACTCCCGATGACGCCTATCATCTGGGCCTTTGTCCGGAGATGGACAATGTCTGGGTCGCCGCCGGGTTCAACTCCATCGGGATCCAGTCGGCGGGTGGTGCCGGGATGGCGCTCAGCCAGTGGATGGACAGCGGTGAGAAGCCTTTCGATCTGGGCGATGTGGATATCGCGCGGATGCAGCCTTTCCAGGGCAATCGCACCTATCTTTACGAGCGTTCCACGGAAACGCTGGGGCTGCTCTATGCCGATCACTTCCCCTACCGGCAGAAGGCCACCGCGCGCGGCGTGCGGCGCACGCCCTTTCATCACTACCTGATCGAGCGCGGTGCGGTGATGGGCGAGGCATCGGGCTGGGAACGCGCCAACTGGTTCGCCCGCGAGGGGCAGGAGCCCGCCTATCGCTACAGCTGGAAGCGGCAGAACTTCTTCGACAATGTCCGGCTCGAGCACATGGCCGTGCGCGAAGGCGTGGGCATGTATGACATGTCGAGCTTCGGCAAGTTACGGGTGGAAGGGCCGGATGCGGAGGCCTTTCTCAACTACGTTGCCGGGGGGAATTACGCCGTGCCCACGGGCAAGATCGTCTATAGCCAGTTTCTCAACCAGCGTGGCGGAATCGAGGCGGATGTGACCATCACGCGGCTGAGCGAAACCGCCTATCTTGTGGTCACGCCTGCGGCCACCCGACAGGCCGATCAGACCTGGCTGATGCGCCACAAGGGGGATTTCAACGTGGTGATCACCGATGTCACCGCCGCCGAGGGCGTGCTGGCTGTCATGGGGCCCCGGGCGCGCGCGCTGTTGCAGGCCGTCTCGCCGGCTGATTTCTCGAATGCGGTCAATCCGTTCGGGACGGCACAGGAAATCGAGATCGGCATGGGGCTCGCCCGGGCGCATCGCGTCACCTATGTAGGTGAGCTTGGATGGGAGATCTATGCCAGCGCCGATATGGCGGCGCATGTCTTCGAAACACTCTGGGAGGCCGGCCAGGATATGGGATTGACCTTGTGCGGCATGCATATGATGGACAGTTGTCGCATCGAGAAGGGCTTCCGGCATTTCGGCCATGACATCACCTGCGAAGATCATGTGATCGATGCCGGTCTGGGATTTGCCGTGGATCTGTCGAAGCCCGACTTCATCGGCAAGCGGGCGGTGGCCAAGCGCAGGGAAAACGGACCGGAGAACCGCATGGTGCAGTTCCGGCTCACGGATCCCGAACCGCTTCTCTATCACAACGAGCCGATCCTGCGGGACGGTGAAATCGTGGGCTATCTCAGTTCAGGCAATTACGGCCATGCGCTGGGCGGCGCGATCGGCATGGGCTATGTGCCTTGCAAGGGTGAGAGTGCGGCGGATGTACTCGGCTCGACCTATGAGATCGATATCTGCGGCACGAAAGTGCGCGCCGATGCGAGCCTGCGGCCCATGTATGACCCCAAGGCGG
>SLDH01000257.1 GCA_007125415.1 Roseovarius sp. | reverse complement strand
TGAATCGGCAATTCAAGTGCCGGCCAGTATTGCGCTGGCCTGACCCGATTTCCGCGAAACCGGCAGCAGGCCAGGCATGGAGCCGGCCCCGAGGTGTGTTCCCGGCTTGAAGTGCTCATCGATCAACTTGAATCGGTGAAGGCCGCGCGCGCGGGGTCGCGGCCCGAGGCCGCCGCGCATGGTCGTGCCGCCCGCCTCACCCTGAGGGGCCAGCGTTATCCGGCGATGCAGCGGATGCGATGCCGAAATAGCGGGTCAGCATATCGCCCGGGGCAGCAACGCCGGCAAGATACATGTTCTGGCTGAATGGCAGGATATGTCAGCTATCTTCCCCACCCGCGCGCCAACAAGGGCCAAGGGCAAAGTTTGCGCATCATGCCGAACACCAAGCCTAGACGCGCGGAGAGCCTGTAAGCCGGATTCTGTTCAGGGGTTCCCCCCCTCGATGGCCATTCATCTCGGCGCCCTGTTACCAGTGCGCCTCTAGCTGCCAACCCGGGCCGCCGGGCCAAGACAACCCCGCGGCAGATGCCGCACGCGGCCCCTATTTGGCATTGCTCCCGGTGGGGCTTGCCGTGCCGGGCCTGTTGCCAGCCCCGCGGTGGGCTCTTACCCCACCGTTTCACCCTCACCCCGGTTCAGCACCGGGGCAGTTTGTTTTCTGTGGCGCTTTCCCTCGGGTTGCCCCGGCCGGGCGTTACCCGGCACCGTTGTCTTGTGGAGTCCGGACTTTCCTCGACATCTCGCAATGCCGCGGCCATCCGGCCCTCCGCGCCCTGCCCGATTAGGCGCTGCGCGACGAGCCGTCAACTGGATAGCGATGCGCCAGATCGGCCATCAAGGCCAGATCGGCCAGTTCGGGCGGCCCCGCCGCAGCGGCAGCAGCGGGTCGAAAACGGCCGCGAAAGGCGCTGAGCCGGGCCTCAATCGGGGCATCGGCCGTATAGCCGATCAGTGTCAGCAGCGCCCCGGCATCCTCGTCCGCGCGGACCAACCTATCGCTTGCCGATTGCGGCCATACCGACAGTTTCTGACAGGCGAGGCGACGCCAGTCGAACTTCGGGCCGGGGTCGCATTTGCGCCCGGGTGCGATATCGGAATGCGCAAGCACCCTTTCGGGCGGGATCCGCCAGCGGCCCATGATCTCCTGCAAAAGCCTCTCCAACACCGCCATCTGCGCGGCGGCAAAGGGAGTCTCGCCATTATTGTCCAACTCGATCCCGATGGACCGGGAATTGACATCGCGGCACGCGCCCCACGCCCCTGCCCCGGCATGCCAGGCACGCGATGCCTCGGGCACCATCTGCCAAAGCCGCCCGTCAGCACCGATCAGGTAATGCGCCGAAACCTCCGCTTGCGGATCACAAAGCCGCTCGAGCGCCGCTTCGGCGCTTGCCATGGCGGTGTAATGGAGAATGATCATGTCAGGCAGCGCACCGCCCCGGCGCGGGCCATGGTTGGGGGACGGGCAGGAGATCGGGTCAGGCGCGGCGGGCTGCACGCGCCTCACGCACCGCCGCCTGCCGCCACTGCCGCGCGGAAGGGGCGCGGATCCCAGCCACAAGCGTATCCGTCCCCTTCAGGATCGAGCCCCAGCCTGTCCCGCTCCGGACCACCCCGCGACAGAAAATCAAGCTGCGCCTGATCAGCGGAGGCGTATTGCGCGCAATTGCGCAGATACCGCGCCTCCGAATTCAGCGGCGAGCGGCGATACATCTGGGTTCCGGGCGGATGGCTGGTCCTCAGTGCGAATTCCACGATATTGGGGGTGTTTGAGCTTGCCCGGGTAGGCAGTTCCGTGGGTTCGATCACCTTGTACTGCGCGCGGTTCTGTTCGATCAGGGCCGCATCCGCCTCGATCGAGCGCCGTGCGTCGACAGCTTCGAAATCATTCTCGATGGAAATGCCATCGGCGGTCGCTACAGTCTGCGGGGTCTGATCCGCCCCACCTCTTTGCGCATCCGGCGCGTCACCTGCCCCGCCGGTGCGCGCCAGCGCCTCGCGCGTAGCGGCGGCCACATTTTCGGCCTCGTTGCCAGATCCGATGGCTGGATCGATGGCGGATAGCGGCTCACTCGAAACCGCCGAGGGTGATGGCAAGGCGCTGCCGGTCAACTCGGCCTCCCGGGCCGCCCGCGCACGCTCATGATCGTCGTAATCGTTGAAACCGACGCCCCGATAGCCACTGTCGGGCACAGTGGAGCCACAGGCTGCCACAAGCGCAGAGGCCAGAACTGTCATCGTCAAACGCATGAGGATTTTCCTGCAAGATCGCTGTTGAAGCTGTGCATTACCACCATTTCCGGGGCTTGGCCAGAAATCCCGCCGCCCGTTCCAGAACATGGGCGGTGTTCAGCAGATCGCCCTCTTCCCAGGGCCGGCCGATCAGTTGCAGACCCAGCGGCAACCCGTTCTTGTCCAGCCCCGCTGGCACGGAAATGCCCGGCAGTCCGGCCAGATTGACAGGTACGGTGAACACATCATTGAGATACATCTGTACCGGATCGTCCTGTGGCATCCCCAGCGGAAAGGCGGCCGAAGGTGTGGCCGG
>SLDH01000321.1 GCA_007125415.1 Roseovarius sp. | reverse complement strand
TTCACCCCGATCCGCAAGCTGGAGTGGCGCAACCCAACGCTGCGCTTCGGAACGATGGAGGCGCTGATTGCCGCGCTGGATCAGCGCCCGCAGGATGACTGGCTGGCCAAGGCACGCGATGCGGATGATCTCATCGCGCTCAAGACATTGGCCGAACAGCCCGAAATCCGCATCCGCGCGCGCGATGGCCGCGCGGTGCAACTCCTTTGGGATGTCTGCCGCATCCCCGATTTCCGGGGCATCAGCCCGACCGAACATGCCAGTCTGCTCGAGACGATTTTCCGTGATCTGCATGAATTCGGCCGCATCCCCGATGACTGGCTGGCACGGCAGGTCAAGCGGATCGACCGCACGGATGGTGACATTGACACACTGTCGAAACGTCTGGCCTTTATCCGGACCTGGACATACGTGACCCAGCGCAAGGGATGGGTGGATGACGAATCCCATTGGCGCGAGGCCACGCGCGCGGTAGAAGACCGCCTATCAGACGCGCTGCATGGCGCGCTGACCCAGAGATTTGTGGATCGGCGCACCTCCGTCCTGCTGCGCCGGCTCAAGCAGAAGGAGGCCATGGTGGCCGAGGTAAACGATCAGGGTCATGTGACCGTCGAGGGCCAGTTCATCGGCCGTCTGGAAGGATTTCGCTTCATCCAGGACAAATCCGCCGCCGGTGCCGAGGCAAAGGCGCTCTCGCAGGCCAGCTTGCAGGCGCTTGCGCCGCATTTCCACCTCAAGGCCGACAGGTTCTACAATGCCCCCGATACCGAGATCGACTTCACCGAACAGGGGGGGCTGATGTGGGGCGAGCAGGCCCTGGGCAAGCTGGTTGCGGGCAGTGATACACTCAAGCCCGAGGTCGTGGCCTTTGTCGATGAGGAGGCCGGCGCGGATGTCGCGGCCAAGGTGCAGCGACGCCTGCAACATTTCATCGACCGCAAGGTGGCGACACTGTTCGAGCCGTTGTTCAACATCCAGCGGGATGACACGCTGACCGGGCTGGCGCGTGGTTTCGGGTTCCAGCTTGTCGAGGCGATGGGGGTGTTGCCGCGCGGCGATGTGGCCGAGGATGTGAAGGCGCTGGATCAGGATGCCCGCGCGGCGTTGCGCAAGCATGGCGTGCGCTTCGGGCAGTTCACGGTGTTCATGCCGCTTTTGCTGAAGCCGGCGCCGACGCGCCTGCGCCTTGTGCTCTGGGCGCTTGCGCAGAAACTGGATGACTTTCCTGAAAGCCCGCCTGCGGGCCTCGTCACGGTGCCGTCCGCGAAAGATGCGCCGCGGGGGTATCATGCCATGGCAGGCTACCGCGCGGCGGGTGAACGGGCGATCCGTATCGACATGCTGGAACGTCTGGCCGATATGCTGCGCGCCGAAAACAGCCGCGGCGGTTTCGAGGCCAAACCTGACATGCTCTCGATCACCGGGACGACACTGGAGCAATTCGCGGATCTGATGCAGGGTCTTGGTTACAAGGCCGAGAAGGGCGAACGCGAAAAGGTCAAGTCCGTGCCCGAAGCCCCTGCCGCCCCTGAAGCAGCGGCTGAAGATGATGGGGCAGCGCCGGATCAGGAAGAGGGCCCGGCGGCCCCTCTGGCAGAAGCAGATGTCAGCCCGGTCGAGCCGGGGGAGGCGCATCCCGCGACCGAGGCTGAATCCGAGCCCGAAATGGAAGTCTATTACAGCTTCACATGGGGCCATCGCCCGCGCGGCGGGCGCCCCCAGGAGCAGGCAAGACGCCATGGCAAGGCAGAGCCGGCCAAACCCCACAAGAAGGAGCAGGGACGCAAGCCGAAGCCCGGCCCGAAGCACAAGGGCAAGCCACGACAGGACGAGGGCCCCAAAACCTATTCCGCCAAGCCGCGCAAAACCGACAGGATCGATCCCGACAACCCGTTCGCGGCGGCGCTCATGGGTTTGAAGGACAAAAGCTGACCGCGTGGATGAGGCTACAGATAAGCTCCGCCTCGACAAATGGCTTTGGCATGCGCGCTTCTTCAAGACGCGAAGCCTGGCCGCGAGGGTCGTGGCAGGTGGCCATGTGCGGGTGAACGCGACACGGGTGGCAAAGCCGGCCTTCGCGGTGGCCCCCGATGATGTGCTGACCTTCTCCAAGGAAGGCACGGTGCGTGTCGTGCGTATCGTGGCGCTGGGGGCCCGGCGCGGACCGGCCCCCGAGGCGCGTGCGCTTTACGAGGATCTCAGCCCACCTGCCCCCGAGCCGCAACCTGCCGCCCCCGGATCCGACAGGCAGGGACGACCCACGAAACGTGATCGCCGCAAACTCGATCAAGCACGGCGGGGAACGCTTGAATGACCCCCCTGTCTGGATTAACTGACAGTAACCGCGCCAAGACAAGAGACCCAGATGACCTATGTCGTGATTGAGAATTGTATCGAGTGCAAATACACCGATTGTGTGGAAGTGTGCCCAGTGGATTGCTTTTACGAGGGCGAGAACATGCTGGTCATTCATCCCGACGAATGCATCGATTGCGGAGTTTGCGAACCGGAATGTCCCCCCGATGCAATCCGCCCCGATACCGAGCCGGGCATGG
>SLDH01000108.1 GCA_007125415.1 Roseovarius sp. | reverse complement strand
CGCCTGTCCGGTGAGCTTGCCGATGATGAAGCTGGTGCGCGGGGCATAGATGAAACGGGTGCGCTTGGCCCTTGTGGGGCGTCTGCGCATCCGCGCAAGGCCGAAGACGATGAGCAGCACATGGCCCGCCGCGATCATTGCGAACATCGAGAAGGGGCCATAGCCCGCGATCAGCGCCGATGCCAGATAGGGGGCCGCAATGGCCCCCAGCGCAAAGGTGAACATCAGGGCTGCGGACAGTTCCACACGCTGCGTGCTGTCGGCGAAATCATGGGCATGCGCGGCGGCGACCGAATAGATCGGGAAGGTGGTCAGCCCGAAGAGGAAGGCGGTGAGCATCACCGCATTAACCGAAAGCGCCGCCGTTGCCACCGTCAGCGCGCAACAGGCAATCGCGGCGAGTGACAGCCAGAGCATGACGTGACGCCGGTCATACCGGTCCGAGAGCCAGCCGACGGGTAGCTGCGCGACCGCACCGCCCAGCACATAGGCCGCCAGAAAGAAGGCGATCTGGTCTATGGCCAGACCGACCTGCTGGCCATAGATCGGCCCCACCATGCGAAAGCTCGCCCCCGACAGCGCCGCGATGACCACCGCCATGGCCGCCAGCGGCGAGCAGCGCCAGGCAAGGCCGGGGCGCAGACGGGGCGCCTCGGGGACAGCGGGTGCCGGCACACGCGTCAGCATCAAGGGCAGCAATGATGCGCAGCACAGGATGGCCAGAATGTTGTAGGAGACGTAAGATGCCGGCTCCAGCACCCCGATCATCAGCTGAGCCGCCAGCGACGCGCCCATATCGGCCACGCGGTAGGCGCCCATGCTGCGCCCGCGCGTGGCATTGGTCACCTTCGCGTTCATCCACGATTCGATCACCGTGTAACACCCGGCCACGCACATCCCCGAGGCGACGCGCATCAAGGCCCAGGCATAGGGGTCGATCACCAGCATATGCGCAAGCAGCCCGATGGCGCCTGCGGCGGTGAAGGCGGCAAAGGCGCGGTTATGGCCCACGGCCCCCATCAGCCTCGGAGCCCACCAGCAGCCGATGAAGAACCCCACGAAATGCGCAGAGCCCAGCAACCCTACCTGTTCGGTGGTGAAATCAAGCGCGATCCCCGAAATCGCATCGAGCGGCACGACCCCGCCTGTGGAAAGTTGCAGCAGGATGACCGAAAGAAAAAGAGCGGCAAATGAAATGATCGTGCGCATGACACAAGCTGCATGCCACATTGCCGCAGGCAGGTCTGCTCATTGTCGACAGCGGCGGGTCGTTTTTCACCGCGCGTGATGTGCCAGGCGTGTCATGGTGCGGCGCGGCTGATCACGGCCAGCACACGCAAGCCGATCTCGGGCCCCACATAGCCCGGAAAGCCGCTGGCACCATAATCGTTCCGGTCGATCGAGCCGGTCAGCAGCACGGCGAGGTTGTCGAGATCATCGGCCCGGGTGCCGGCCTGGCGGTAGAGACCGGCCTCGAGCGTCACCGGCCGGGTCACACCGCGCACTGTCAGCTCGCCCGAGACGGTGGCACCTCTCAGATCTCCCTCAAGGCTGATGGAGCGGAAGGTGATCGTGGGGTGCGTGGCCGTATCGAGCACCTCGGGCCCTCTCATGACCTGCGTGGCGAAGATGAACCCTGCGCGGGCGCTCGCGGGGTCGAGCGTGACGGTCACGGCGCTGGCCGGGACATTTGTCAGATCGAGCAGGATTTCCGCGGATTTGACGGGCATTGTGCCGGTTCGCGGATTGCCCTGAAAATCATAGGTGAAGGTCACTTCCGAGCGCGCTGCATCAAGGATGAAGGCGGCCGGCTCAGCCCTGAGCGGGGCAGCGATCAGGCAGAGAAAAATCAACAATGAACGCATCATGAAAGCTCCATGAGGCGAAGATAGCCCGCGATCGGGCTCTGTCGCGAGGTCAGCGTGAATTTCGAGGATGACCGTGCTGAAAATCCCGCTAGTCTGCCGCGAAACATTGGCGAAAGCGAGGATCAGGATGCAGAAACGACCGCTCGGGCGCACTGACATGGAGGTGAGTGTCCTTTGTCTTGGCTCCATGTTGTGGGGCACGAAGAACAGCGAGGCCGAGGGCCACGCGCAGATCGACCATGCGATCGAGCGCGGTGTCAACTTCATCGACACGGCCGAAATGTATCCCGTGAACCCCGTCAGCGCAGAAACGGTTGGCGGGTCTGAAGAGGTCATCGGGACATGGCTTGCCGCCAACCCCGCGAAGCGCGAGGGCCTCATCATCGCCACGAAACATTCGGGCGAAGGGCTGCGCCATGTGCGGGACGGCGCGCCGATCACGGCAGAGACGATCCCTGGCGCGGTCGAAGGCTCGCTCAGGCGCCTGCAGACCGACGTGATCGATCTCTACCAGTTTCACTGGCCGAACCGGGGCAGCTACATGTTCCGGCAGAACTGGGCGTTCGACCCTTCCGGGCAGAACCGCGCCGAAACGCTGGCGCACATGGAAGAAGCCCTGGATGCGATGCAGCGCGAGGTCGAGAAGGGGCGGATTCGCGCCTTCGGCCTCTCGAACGAGAGCGCCTGGG
>SLDH01000300.1 GCA_007125415.1 Roseovarius sp. | reverse complement strand
GGTGGCCGCCGGGCTGGGCGCGCTGGGCTTTCGCGTGCTCGTCTATGACCTCTACGGGCGCGGCTTTTCCGACCGCCCGGAAGGCCCGCAGGACAGCGCTTTCTTCGTGGCGCAACTGGCCGATCTGCTTGAGGATCAGGGGCTCGAGGGGGATATCACGCTGCTGGGCTATTCCATGGGTGGGGCCATTGCGGCAGCCTATGCCGCCACCTATCCCGAGCAGTTGCGTCAGCTTGTGCTGATTGCCCCTGCCGGCATGGGGCATGATCTGGGCCCCATGGGGCGGCTGGTGACCCGAAATGGCTTTTTCGGGAAATGGCTCATGTATGCGCTTTACGGGCGCAGCTTCCGCCAGAGCATCGAGGCCGAGCGCGCCGAGCCGGGCGAGATTCCGGATTTCGCTGACCTGCAGCTCGGGGAACTGCGCTATCGCGGCTTCCTGCCGGCGATCCATGGCTCGCTGAAGGAGATGCTGAAAGAGCCGCTGGATGAAGCCCATGCCGAAATCGGCCGCATGGACATCCCCGTGCTGGCGATCTGGGGCAAGGAAGATGACATCATCCCGATCACCGGCCTCGGCAAGCTCGCCGAATGGAACCGCGTGGCACGCCATGAGGTGATCGACGGCGCGGGGCACGGGCTTGTGCATACCCATACGGGCGAGGGGATGCATGCCATGCGCGATCTTATGCGCGATTAGCAGGCTGCTGAAAAATGAACAGGGGCTGTGATATCGAGGAACTGTTCTTCCTCCTCTTTTTGCACGTGAATAGGAGGGTGGCGCCCGACCCTGGGTGGGCGCATCGGAACGCCGGGGCGACGGCGCTTTATGGCAGCCAAGACCTTCTGACCGTCTTGCTTCTTGCAACGTCGCAATGCGCCCTCCCGCGGGAAGGGTGATCGTCGGGAAAACTGCCCCCCGGGCAGTTTTCTGATCCTCCTTACCGCCGCCCGGGCTCGTCGCCCGGGCGAGGCCGCGGGGCGGCGTGGCGCGGACCAGTTTTCCCGCTCAAAGCGCTTGGAGGCACGAGTCAGGCACTTTTCAGCATCCTGTTAGGGCCGCGATTGCTCCCTTCGGTAACGTATTGTCTTGCCGTCATGCGAATGACCTCCGCAAATCCGATCTCAACTCGGATGTCCCGCCCGGCGGCAACGCCGGGCCTCGGGCCGATACGTATTC
The DNA here is from genome assembly GCA_007125415.1 of Roseovarius sp. Classification (GTDB taxonomy): domain Bacteria; phylum Pseudomonadota; class Alphaproteobacteria; order Rhodobacterales; family Rhodobacteraceae; genus Roseovarius. The sequence continues at coordinate 1,385 of SLDH01000300.1, read as the reverse complement.
CAGCCGACAAGCCACCACGCATCACGGCAGCATCACGGCCTCTTTTTCTCCACCGCGCCACGGAGTAGGAAAGACCGATGGAAACCCTGCCCGATCTCTACGCCCGGCTGCTGGCCGAAGGCGCGCTGACCCCCGATCCGGCCCAGCAGGCGGCCCTGCCGGAATTCGAGCGGATCCGCGCAGGGCTGGCCAGACCGGCGAAATCGGGCTGGTTTCGCAAGACGGTCGAGGCGCCCAAGGGGCTTTATCTCTGGGGCGGGGTCGGGCGCGGGAAATCGCTCCTGATGGACCTCTTCGTGAGCACCCTTGCCGTGCCCGCGCGCCGCGTGCATTTTCACGCCTTCATGCAGGAGATACATCAGGCCCTGCATGAGGCGCGTGACAAGCGCACCGAAGACGCGCTTGCCCCGGTCGCGAAGAAGATCGCCGACGACATCCGCCTGCTGGCCTTTGATGAGATGCAGATCACCGACATCACCGACGCGATGATCGTGGGCCGGCTCTTCCAGGCGCTTTTCGATGCGGGCATAGCGGTTGTGGCAACCTCCAACCGCGCGCCCGACGAACTTTACAAGAACGGGCTCAACCGGCAGCTTTTCCTGCCCTTCATTGCCCTGCTGAAGGAGCGGATGGTGGTGCATGAGATGGCGGGGCCCACCGATTACCGGCAGGACAAGCTGGCCGGCAGCCCCAGCTATTTCACGCCCATCAACGCTGAGGCGCGCCGCCGGATCGAGGCTGTCTGGCAGGATCTGACCGGCGGCGAGGGCGCGCCGCTCACCCTTGCGGTCAAGGGGCGGCAGGTGGTCATCCCTGCCTTTCACAACGGCGTGGCGCGCGCGCGCTTCTATGATCTGTGTGGCAAGCCGCTGGGCCCTGCGGATTATCTCGCGCTGGCGGAGGCGGCGCGCGTGCTGGTGCTGGAAGACATCCCCCAGCTCGGGCGCAGCAATTTCAATGAGGCCAGGCGCTTCGTCACCCTGATCGACGCGCTCTACGAGGCACGGCTGCGGCTCATATGCTCGGCAGCGGCGGAGCCTGAATATCTCTATGTCGAGGGCGAGGGGAGCTTCGAATTCGAGAGAACCGCAAGCCGCCTGCGCGAAATGCAGTCCGAGGGTTGGGGGCGGGGTTGACATATGTTGTGTTCGTTCGGGTGCGGTTCTCTCCGAAGACAGGGCAAGCGCCCCGGGCGGGCATGAATCCGACTTGGCGCGACATATTTCATTCGGCGAAAATTCAACGCCGTCACGGCGCGACCCAGATGCCTTGCCAAAGGTCCTGCCTGCAGTAAACGGCGCGGCGGTGCGGCGTGTCGAGCTGCAGCAAATCCATACGGCTCAGTATGCAATGCAGAACGGCAAAGCGCGCCGGATCGCCGGGCT
>SLDH01000297.1 GCA_007125415.1 Roseovarius sp. | reverse complement strand
TTCAGGAGCCGCCAACAGGCAAAGAAAGCGAATATCCCTGGCCCCGGCCGCCTTGAGCAGGTCAATCGCGGCAGAGGCGGAATTGCCGGTGGCCAGCATCGGATCGACCACGATCACAAGACGCTCGCCCAGAAGGTCAGGCACCTTGAAATAATACTGGACCGGCTGCAAGGTCGCCTCATCGCGATAAAGGCCCACGAAACCCACCCGCGCGGAGGGAATCAGTTCCAGCATCCCGTCAAGCAGGCCATTACCCGCCCGCAGGATCGAGATCAGCGCCAGCTTGCGCCCGTCGAGCACTGGTGCGTTCATTTCCGTGAGCGGTGTCTCGATCCGCTTGCGGGTCAGCGGCAGATGACCGGTCACCTCATAGGCCAGAAGCTGACTGATCTCGCGCAACAGCTGCCGGAATACGGCTGTCGGCGTGTCCTTCTCGCGCATCAGGCTCAGTTTGTGCTGAACCAGAGGGTGTTTGACGATCGTGAGATGGTCTTGCATGGGCACTCCCGGCGCTGGGGTCAGTCTGGTGTGTCGTCAAAGTGAGGCGGGAAGAGGGAATTGACTGGAACTTTGCATGAAAACTGTACTTCTCCAATGGCTGGGTCGATGCGCAGAGGGCCTCGCCCGACCCTGGGTGGGCGCTTCCCCACGCCGGGGCTGCAGTGCTTTATGGTCGCCAGAGACTTCCGAGCGTTGAGCTCTTTGAAGCGTCGCAACGCGCCCTCCCCGTTTTGCCGAAGGCAAACCTGCGGTTTGACGGGGGAGGGTGTTCGTCGGGAAAACTGCCCCCCGGGCAGTTTTCTGATCCTCCTTACCGCGGCCCGGGCTGGTCGCCCGGGCCAGGGCGTGTCGGGTGGCGTGGCGAGGAACAATTTCCTGCCATCCGTGGCAAAACGGACATGCGCAGGACCTGTGAGCAGCCTCTTAATGCTATCCGGGTCGGCCGCCAGGCAAAACGGGCGGCAGATTGCTCTGCCGCCCGCTTGCAATATCCTTACAGTAAAATCCGACAGGCGCTGGTCAGCTACCGCGGGCCCAGGCGTTGCACCATCCATTTGCATTCACCTCGACATTGCGGAAGGCCGGATGCTGACATCCGCCCCACTCCTCGTCACCACCCTGCCAGAAAATGCAGTTGGAGCAGAGCGAGCCTTCGCGGTAGCGCCGGTGATCTGCGGCATCGGCAGCATCATTGACATAGTCATGCGCATGGCCGTCCTCGGCCCGCTCATCCGCCGCGGCAGGGCTGCCCGCGGTGATCGCGACACCGGTGAGCGGTGCAATCGCGCCCAGCGCGGCCAGTTTGCTCAGAAGCGCGCGGCGCGCGGTATCAATCTTGTCGTACATTGGCTGGGGTCTCCCTTGGCTTTCAAAAAAATTCCAACTCGGCAACAGTAGCGGAATGACAGGTTTCGTCAAACCGAACGGGCCTTCAATTCGCAATACGCCGCGATGTCATCAGCGGGAAAACGCCAAAGCACCATGGCTCGCCTGCCCAAGGACCCGATCTCGGAAGCGCGCCGTCGAGGGGCGCAGCCATCTTCAACAGTTGGGAATGTTCACCGCCAGGCCGCCCAGCGAGGTTTCCTTGTATTTCTCGCTCATGTCGGCACCGGTCTGGCGCATCGTCTCGATACAGGCATCAAGCGGCACCAGATGGGTGCCGTCGCCTCTCAGCGCCAGCGAGGCCGCGCTTACCGCCTTGATCGCGCCCAGCCCGTTGCGCTCGATACAAGGCACCTGCACAAGGCCCTTTACCGGATCACAGGTCATGCCGAGATGATGCTCGAGCGCGATCTCGGCGGCATTCTCGATCTGCGCGGGTGTGCCGCCCAGCACCGCCGCCAGACCCGCAGCCCCCATTGCCGAAGCACTGCCCACCTCGGCCTGACAGCCCGCCTCTGCTCCGGAAATGGAGGCATTGAACTTCACCAGACCACCGATCGCCGCCGCCGTCAGCAGAAATTCCTCGATCTGGCGCTCCTGCGCACCGGGAACATGATCGAGCCAGTAACGGATCACCGCAGGCACCACACCCGCCGCCCCATTTGTGGGGGCCGTGACCACCTGCCCGCCTGCCGCATTCTCCTCGTTCACGGCCATGGCATAGGTGCTGATCCAGTCGTTGATCTTGTGAGGTGCCATCAGGTTCGTGCCGCGCTCTGCCAGAAGCGCATCGTGAATGCCCTTGGCGCGACGGCGCACATTCAACCCGCCCGGCAAGGTGCCGTCATTCTCCAGCCCGCGCTGGATGCAATCATTCATCACCTGCCAGATACGCGCCACACCCGAGCGCAGATTTTCAGGACCGCCGCGCGCATGTTCGTTGGCACGTTTCATCTCGGCGATGCTCTTGCCCGAGGTTTCGGCCATGGTCAGCATTTCAGCAGCACTCTTGAAAGGATAGGGAACCGGCTCTCCCTCATCGGTGTTGCGACCCTGCGCCAATTCCTCTTCGGTCATCACGAAACCGCCACCGATGGAATAATAGGTCTCGCGCAGGATCACGTCGCCCTGCCGGTCCGTGGCCATCAGAACCATGCCATTGGCGTGGCCGGGCAGGTTGGGCCCGAAATCGAAAAGCAGATCCTCGCGGGGGTTGAAAGCGAGCGAGGGCAGGTCCGGTGGGCTTATGCGGTGGGTGTCGCGTATCGCGGCAAGTGCGGTCTCGGCCTCGGCAGGATCGTAGGTTTCGGGTACGAACCCGGCGAGCCCCAGAATGGTGGCGCGGTCTGTCGCATGGCCGACACCTGTAAAGGCAAGGCTTCCGTGCAGGCTGCCCTTCAACCCGTGAAATTCGAAAGGTGCCGCGCGCATCAGTTCCAGAAAGCGCGCAGCGGCCACCATGGGCCCCATCGTATGCGAGGAAGACGGGCCGATACCGACCTTGAACATGTCGAACACGGAAAGAAACATCAGATGGGGCTGCCTTCTGGCGGGTTGGGATAATCTGGCGCGGTGAAGGGCCTGGGGCCCAACCCTTCGGCATCTATGCCCGCGCGCACCGCCGCGCAAGTCTCCAGCCGTGCCACCATGGCCTCGAGCCGCGGCCAGTTGGATACGGCCAGCTGCGCCACGCCCTTCTGCGGATAAAGCGCGATCCAGCGCAGCGCACAGGCCACGTAGAAGTCGAGCACACAAGGAGAATCAGCGGAAAACCACGACCTGCCCTGACCCGCCAGGTCGTCCAGCTTTTGCAGATGACGCGCCGTTTCACCGCGCATATGCGTCGTCAGCGCCGATTGCGCCACAGGATCGGCCCCGGCATAGGCATCGGGGTAGAACAGCATCCGCAAGGCAGGGTGCAGCGTGTTCGACACGAAAAACAACCATTTCAGAAAATCACCCCGCTCGGCATGTCCGGGCGCCGGAGCCAGTTGCCCATGCTGCTCGGTCAGCCAGAGCAGAATCGCCCCCGTCTCGAAAATGGCACCTTGCGGTGTTTCCAGCACGGGAACAAGCCCATTGGGATTGAGCGCCAGATAGGCCGGGCTGTGATGCGCGCGCGCCGCGCGGTCCACCAGCACGGTCTCATAGGGTTGCTGCATCTCTTCCAGCGCAAGCCGGATGATGAGCGAGGCATTGTCGGGCGCGTAATGAAGGCGATAGGGCTTGTCCATGGCACCGCTTCTAGCAGGTATCAGCGCCCGAAAAGAGCCGGTTTGCGACGCTTCGCGTCCTTGCCGGACCGGGCGCTTCGAATTCGTGTCTATCCTCACAGGATTTCCCGGAATTTCCTCCTCGCCCCGCCTGCCTGATTTGCCTATAAACGGCTTCAGACCACGAGGGGGTGCAGCGATGAGCGGCGAGTTATCACCAATCGACAAGGCCAAGTTCGTGTCGGCCAAACGGGCGGTGGATTTCGTGGAAGACGGGATGCGCGTGGGCCTCGGCACCGGCAGCACGGCGGCCTGGATGGTGCGCTGCCTTGGCGAATTGGTGCGCGAGGACGGGCTGAAGATCAGGGGTGTGCCCACCTCCACCCGCACGGCCGAACTCGCGCGCGATGTCGGCATCGACGTCATCAGCCTCGATGAAGCGAAATGGCTGGACCTGACGATCGACGGCGCGGATGAGTTCGATCATGACCTCAATCTGATCAAGGGCGGCGGCGGCGCCTTGTTGCAGGAAAAGATCGTGGCCACAGCGAGCGACCAGATGATCGTGATCACCGATGCCTCCAAGGAGGTGGAGCATCTTGGCGCCTTTCCCCTGCCCATAGAGGTGATTCCCTTCGGCTGGCAAACCACGAAGGCGCTGGTCGAAGAGCTGCTGATCAGCCTCGATGTCATGGGCCGGGACGCGACATTGCGGATGAATGGCGATCATCCTTATGTCACCGACGAGGGCAATTACATTCTCGATCTGCATCTGGGCCGCATCGGCAATGCACGCCAGCTTTCGCTGGTGATCAATCAGGTGCCGGGCGTGGTGGAAAATGGCCTGTTTGTCGATATTTGTGATATCGTCATCCTGGGCTACAGTGATGGCCGGGTCGAGACGCGCGACATAAACGAAGGCACGGTATCGCAGGACCGGCTGGATTTTCTGGAGAGCGACAACCTGTTTTCGGACCTTCAGGACTGAGCCCGGCCACGCCGACGTGATCCTGAATCGCTGGCCTTCGGGCCTGGGCTGTGAAATACCCCTTACGCGAGTGTTTGAGCGATGGAAGCGGAATGAGCGACTTCGACTATGATCTTTTCGTGATCGGCGGCGGCTCGGGCGGGGTGCGCGCGGCGCGCGTGGCAGCACAGGGTGGTGCGAAGGTGGCACTGGCCGAGGAAAGCCGCTATGGCGGCACCTGCGTGATCCGTGGCTGCGTGCCGAAAAAGCTGATGGTCTTTGCCAGCGAATATCCCGGTGCCATCGAAAACGCCCGCGCCTATGGCTGGGGTGCCGAGGCAGGCGATTTCGACTGGCCCGCCTTCCGCACGAAGCTGCATGGAGAGTTGGACCGGCTGGAACAGGTTTACCGCAATCTCCTGTCCGCAAGTGGCGTGGAGACATTCGATTCGCGCGCATCGCTGGCCGATCCGCATACCGTGGAACTGAGCAGTGGCGCGCGCAAGACCGCGCGCCACATCCTGGTGGCCACGGGCGGACGCCCCGTAAAGCCCGCTCTGCCGGGCGCGGAACATGGGCTGGTGAGCGACGATATCTTTCATCTCGAAAGCCTGCCGAAATCCATCCTGATCGTGGGCGGCGGCTATATCGCCTGTGAATTTGCCTGCATTCTCAACGGGCTCGGTGTCGAGGTGACGCAGTATTATCGTGGCGCGCAGATCCTGCGCGGCTTTGACGAGGAAGCGCGCGGCCTGATCAGCGAGGAGATGATCCGGAACGGCATCAAGCTGCATCTGGGCACGAATATCCTCGAGATGGCCCCCGCAGGCTCGGACCATGGGTCACAATCCCCGGCCGGCGCCGGCTCCGCGACGATGGGGACACCGGCAGGCGAGGCAACCACCCTGCCCCGGTCTGCAGCGGAGCGAGGCAGCACGGGCGGCCCGCTCAGGGTCAAGGCCACCAATGGCACGGAAGCGACCTTCGACAAGGTGTTCTTCGCCACCGGGCGTGCGCCCAATACCGCCGATATGGGGCTGGAGGCCGCAGGCGTGACCCTCGGCAGGCATGGCCAGATCGTCGTGGACGACTACAGCCAGACCAGCGTGCCCTCGATCTACGCCATCGGCGACGTGACGGACCGGGTCAATCTCACGCCGGTGGCCATCCGCGAGGGGATGGCTTTTGTGGAAACGGTGTTCAACGCCAACCCGACCCCGGTGGATCACGCGCTGATCCCCACGGCGGTCTTCACCCAGCCCGAGATGGGCACCATCGGCCTGAGCGAGGAAGAGGCGCGCGACCGCGAGCCGGTGGAAATCTACTGCACCTCGTTCCGGCCCATGCAGACGGCCTTCGCCGGGCGGCCCGACCGGGTCCTGATGAAACTGGTGGTGAGCGTTGAAACCCGCAAGGTGCTTGGCTGTCACATCGTCGCACCCGGGGCGGGCGAAATGATCCAGCTTGCCGGCGTGGCGGTCAAGATGGGTGCCACGAAAGAGGATTTCGACCGGACAGTGGCCGTTCACCCGACCATGTCGGAAGAGATCGTGACAATGAGGGAACCGACAAGGACGGCTTGATTTTTCGGCCATCCTGCACAGGTTAAAAGCAATGCCAATGGATATGGAAACATAAGGGAAGAGATGTAATGGCTGGACCTTCTGGCGGCCCTTGGGGCGGCGGTGGAAATTCGGGCGGAGGCGGCGGTGATGGCCGTGGCAACCCTGGCAATGGCGGGCGCAGACCGCCCGAAGGCGGCGGGCCGCAAATTCCCGAAATCGATGATCTGATGAAACGCGGTCAGGACCAGTTGCGCGTTCTGATGGGCGGACGTGGCGGAAACAATGGCGGCGATGGCAGTGGCGGCGGCGGCGGGCCAGCCTTCGGTCGGGGTAGCATCCTGATCGGCGTGGGCATCGCTGCGGTCCTGTGGGCGGCGGCCAGTTTCTATACGGTCAAACCCGAGGAACGCTCGGTCGAGCTCTTTCTCGGGACCTATTATGCCATCGGCAATCCCGGTCTCAACTTCGCGCCTTGGCCGGTGGTGACCGCGGAGGTGGTCAATGTCAGCTCCGAACGCACCGAGAATATCGGCAGCGGGCGCGGCAGCGCAGGTGGTGACGGTCTGATGCTGACCACAGACGCCAATGTGGTCGATATCGACTTTCAGGTCGTGTGGAACATCAATGATCCGGCAAAACTGATCTTCAACATCCGTGACCCGCAACTGACCGTGCAGGCGGTGTCCGAAGCCGTGATGCGCGAGATCATCGCCGCCAGCAACCTGTCCCCGATCCTCAACCGGGATCGTGGCATCATCGCCGACACTGCCCGCGAAAACATTCAGGGCACTCTCGACGAATATGAGAGCGGCATCTCGATCATCCGGGTCAACCTCGATACGGCTGATCCGCCACGCGAGGTGATCGACGCCTTCCGCGAGGTGCAGGCCGCCGAGCAGGAACGTGACCGCCTGCAACGTCAGGCCGATGCCTATGCCAACCGCGTTCTGGCGGAATCGCGCGGGGAAGCCGCGCAGGTGCTGGAAGTGGCCGAGGGCTACCGGGCCCGCGTGGTCAACGAAGCCATCGGTGAAGCCAGCCGCTTCATCGCCGTTGCGCAGGAATTCAACGAGGCACCGGAAGTGACGCAGCGCCGGCTCTATCTCGAAACGATCGAGCGAACGCTGGGCGAAATGGACAAGATCCTGCTTGACGAGGCCGGAGGCGCATCAGGTGAAGGCGTGTTGCCCTATCTGCCGCTCAACGAGTTGCAACGCTCCAGCAGGGCCGTCTCAGGAGGAACAAACTGATGCGTAAATCCGCTCTAGCACTGCCGGTCATCGTGGTCGCCTTTATCGGCCTCATGTCCTCCATATTCGTTGTGGATGAACGCGAGAAAGCCCTCGTGCTGCAATTCGGCCAGATCAAGCAGGTGATCGACGAGCCTGGCCTGCGCTTCAAGATCCCGATCATTCAGGAGGTGGTGCGCTACGATGGCCGTATACTGTCGCTTGACACCGATCCGATCGAGGTCACGCCGTCGGATGATCGACGCCTGGTCGTGGATGCGTTCACCCGGTATCGGATCGATGATGTGGTGCAATTCCGCCAGGCTGTCGGCATCGGCGGCACCCGCGCGGCCGAAGATAGGCTGTCATCCATTCTCAACGCGCAGATCCGCGAGGTGCTTGGTGCCGATCAGGTGACATCCAACACGATCCTCTCACCGCAACGTCGTGATCTTGCATTGCGTATCCGCGCCCAGGCTCGCGCCAGCGCGGCGGGATTGGGGCTCGAAATCGTCGATGTTCGGTTGAAGCAGACCAACCTGCCGCAGCAGAACCTGGAGGCGACCTTTGCGCGGATGCGCGCCGAGCGTGAACGCGAGGCCGCCGACGAGATCGCGCGGGGTAATGAGGCCGCGCAGCGCGTACGCGCCGCCGCCGACAGGACCGTCGTCGAAACCGTGTCGAACGCACGGCGCGAGGCCGAGATCACCCGGGGTGAAGCCGATGCCGAACGCAGCCGCATCTATGCGGAAGCCTTTGGCAACAATCCCGAGTTCTTCTCGTTCTACCGGTCTCTCGCCGCGCTGGAGAAGTCCATGAACAAGGACAACTCGACGCTTGTCTTCTCACCCAACAGCGGCTTTCTGGGACAGATGTTCGAGGCCGTGCGCGCCGATGGGCTAAGCTCGGTCGAGCTTGAAGCCTTCGATATGGATGCGCTGCGCGAACTTGCACCCGAGAGCGAGATCTCGCCGAACCTGCCGGAAGAAGAGCAACGCCGGATGCAGGAAGAGGCAGACGCGCTCGAAGGTTCGGGCGAGGAGGCGACCAATTGATCGAAACAGTGCTTCTGGCGCTGGGTCTGGTACTGATCGTGGAGGGGCTGGTCTATGCGCTGGCCCCTTCGCTCATTGAGGAACTGCTGGCAGCCATGCGCAGCCTCAGCCCCGAACAACGGCGCGCGCTGGGCCTTCTGGCCATCGCTCTGGGTGTCGTCTTTCTATGGGCAGCCAAGGCGCTTGGCGCTTGACCGCGTCCATCACAATGGGTTCACATGGCCGTGACGGGCACTGCTCGGCTTTGCGCTGCGTATGAACATACCTATATAACCGCGAAGCAGGGCCGCCTGACGGCGGCACATCATCCGAGATTGAAGGAGAACCGCGAGTGCAGACCAAAACCCCTTACATGACCGAGGCCCGGCCAGGAATGTTACGCGCGATCTGGGCCATGGCACTAACCATCGGACTGGTCATCGCACAGGCCCTCGCGGCACAGGCGCGACCCGACAGCTTCGCCGAACTTGCCGAGTCGGTCAGCCCGGCGGTGGTAAACATCACCACATCCACCATGGTCGCCCGGGGCAGTGGCCCCTCCCCATTGATACCCGAGGGCTCGCCTTTCGAGGATTTCTTCCGCGAATTCCGTGATCGGGATGGCGACCGTGACAGACCGCGCCGCAGTTCGGCGCTCGGATCGGGTTTCGTGATCTCCGAAGACGGCTATATCGTGACCAACAATCATGTCATCGAAGCCGCCGACGAGATCATCATCGAGTTCTTTTCCGGCAAGGAATTCGTGGCGGAGGTGATCGGCACCGACCCCACGACCGATATCGCCTTGCTGAAGGTCGAGGCCGACACGCCATTGCCGTTTGTGCAGTTCGGCAATTCCGACACCGCCCGCGTGGGCGAATGGGTGATGGCCGTGGGCAACCCCCTTGGTCAGGGCTTTTCGGTCAGCGCCGGCATCGTCTCGGCACGGAACCGGGCGCTCAGCGGCACCTATGACGACTACATCCAGACCGACGCCGCCATCAATCGCGGCAATTCGGGCGGGCCTCTCTTCAACATGAATGGCGAAGTGATCGGGGTGAATACGGCAATCCTCAGCCCGACAGGCGGCTCCATCGGGATCGGCTTTTCCATGGCTTCCAATGTGGTTACCCGCGTGGTCGATCAGTTGCAGCAATTCGGGGAAACACGGCGCGGCTGGCTCGGTGTGCGCATCCAGGATGTGACCGAGGATGTGGCCGAGGCGATCGGGCTCGAGAAAGCCGCCGGTGCGCTTGTCACCGATGTGCCGGAGGGCCCTGCCTTGGAAGCCGGAATGCTCTCGGGCGATGTGATCACCAGCTTCGATGGTGCCGAGGTGGATGACACACGCGGTCTGGTGCGTCAGGTGGGCAACACCGCAGTGGGCAAGACGGTCCGCGTCGTGGTCTTCCGCGATGGCAAGACGCAGACCCTGCGTGTCACGCTGGGGCGCCGCGAGGCCGCCGAAGGCGCCGTGCCGGCTGTGCAGGGCACGTCACCCGATGAGGAGGAGGCACCGGTCGAACAGGTGATCCTGGGCATGACCGTCAGCACGCTCACGGATGATTTGCGCAATCAGCTCGACCTCTCGGACACGATGACAGGCCTTGTCGTG
>SLDH01000239.1 GCA_007125415.1 Roseovarius sp. | reverse complement strand
GTCACCTCCGTTGACGGGATGACGGCGGATTACTACCCGTTCGAGCATGATTTCCTGAGCGAAACCGCCACCCGGATCATCAATGAGGTGCAAGGCATCAACCGGGTGGCCTATGACATCACCTCCAAACCCCCGGGCACCATCGAGTGGGAATGAATGACAACCGCGCTCATTCATTTCGGTCTGGCCAAGACGGCAACAACCTATCTGCAGAAGACCGTGTTTCCGCAGGCGCGCGGGGTGAACTATCTCGGCAAGCCGTTCCGCACGCCGGCAAAGGCCCTGATGCAGTCCCTCAGGCAACGCCATGCACTCGCCCCGCTGGACAGGTTCTTGAAGGATGAGCCCGCGCTGCGCAGTGACGCGCGAAAGGATTTCACGCGCCTCAAGCAGCAGCTGCGCCGCGCGCTTTCAGGCGATGCGCTCAACATCTGGTCTCATGAAGGCTTTCTGCGCCCCACGCGGGACGGCGCCTCATTCCGGCGGCCTTTGGCGCTGGCCAATCTGCGGCGCGTTTTCGAAGCGGCAGGCAGTGAACAGGTGCATGCCCTTCTGATCCTGCGCGAGACACGCCCGCTCATGGCTTCCTATGCTCGGCAGTTCCTGCATGAGTTGACCGCGCGCGGGCTCGCAGACGCGCCGCCCGAGGCGCTCTATGCCGTCCGTGACGCGGTGGGGGGCGATGAGGGCGCTGCGGCACGGCTTTGGGATCTGTGGTATTCCTATTTCGATTTCACCGCCCTGATGGCCGATCTGGAAGCCGCCTTCGGGGCGGAGCATGTGCATGTTCTGAATTACGACAGGCTCGCTCAGGACTGGACAGTACTGCGTGCGATCGTCTCGGAAATTCATCCCGCGGCATGGCTCGATTTTCCGGATGTCAGAGTGAACGACTCGCGTGAGAAGACAGCGGCGATATCCCCGCCGCTTCTGCGTCACCTCGAGATGCTGGACGCGCTCGATCTGGCGCGGCTCTATCCCGGGAATACGCAACATCTGGAAAGAGCAGCGCAATGAGCGTCCTGCCCGCGCCAGCGGGGCTCGAGCCGGCCGCCACCCTGCGCGCGGCGCTCTGGATGCTCGGATCGGTCGCCTCCTTTTCGCTCATGGCGGTTGCCGGGCGCGCGGTCAGCTTCGAACTCGATACGTTCGAGATCATGATGTATCGCAGCTTCGTCGGCTTCGTGATCATCGGCATCTTCGTGACCCTCACCGGCAGCTTCCGGCAGATCACCTTTCGGACGCCGCACCTGCACATCCTGCGCAACATCGCGCATTTCACCGGGCAGAACCTGTGGTTCTTCGCCATCACCGCGATTCCGCTGGCGCAGGTCTTCGCGCTGGAATTCACCTCGCCGCTTTGGGTGCTGGTGCTGTCGCCGTTGCTTCTGGGCGAGCGAATGACGGCCATTCGTGCCACGGCGGCGATCCTCGGGTTCGTGGGCATCATGATCGTCGCGCGCCCCTCCCCCGAAACGGTCAATATCGGCACCATCGCCGCGGCCAGTGCGGCGGTCGGATTTGCGCTGACCATCGTCTTCACCAAGCTGCTGACCCGGACCGAACGGCTCGTCTGCATCCTGTTCTGGATGACGACGATGCAACTTGTTTTCGGCATTGTCTGTGCGGGATTCGACGGCGATATCACCTGGCCCTCGCCGCGCTCCTTCCCGTGGCTGATCGTTATCGGCTGTGGCGGGCTGGCTGCTCATTTCTGCGTGACCAAGGCCCTGTCGCTCGCCCCGGCCACCGTGGTGATCCCCGTCGATTTCGCACGGTTGCCGCTCATCGCCGTGGTCGGTCTGCTGGTTTATGGTGAGCCGGTCGATCTTATGGTGATCCTTGGCGCGATGGTGATTTTCGGTGCGAATTACCTCAATCTCTGGTCCGAAACCCGCAAAAGACGCTGAAATTCGACTTGCCCGGCACCTTAACTGTGTTCCGCCCGCAACCCTGCGCAGAGTGCCGGGCTGTGACGCCGCGTCATGAATTGACCGATCGAATCAGGTTCCTATGCTGGGTTCCCAACTCACGGAGGAGAGGGACCCTGCAAATAAAAAACGCGGCAGCGACCGCGATCACAACCGCTTTTTCGATGATCGCGTCATCGGCTTTAGCGGGAGAGATCGAGCGGCGGGGCGACCCGTCAATGATCCTGTTCGAGGAGGGGCGGAACTACGCAGAGGTTTCGGTGGCGCGGGTCATGCCTTCCGTTTCCGGCCAGCCGCGGCCGGGGCTGCCCGGTGGCCCGACAGGTAACATTCAGAAGAATTACCTCTCCCTTGGGGGCGGCTACAAGCATGACCTCAATGATCGGGTGACGCTGGCCTTCGTGATCGACAAACCCGTCGGAGTGGCCGTGGATTACAGGACACCGCCGGCAGCCCTTGGTGGCGCCTTTTTCGGCACCTCCAATGCCGAACTTGATTCCATCGCCTATACCGCCCTTCTGCGCTACAAGGCCACGGACCGCTTCAGCGTCTATGGCGGGCTGCGCTATATGGGCATTTCAGGCAATATCGAGGTGCTGGCACCCGCCATTCTCGGCAGTACGGTCCCCGCGCCGAACCAACCCTACAACCTGAGCGTGAACAAGGACTTCCAGTTCGGCTATCTGCTGGGCGCAGCGTATGAAATCCCCGATATCGCCCTGCGTATCGCGCTGACCTACGAATCCAAGACCAGACACAAGTTCAAGGACAACACCGGCAGCAACTTCACCGTGGAGATCCCCCAGGCGGTCACGCTGCATGCGCAAACAGGTATCGCTGCCGACACACTGCTTTTCGGATCGGTCAAATGGCGCGAATGGAGCAAGTTCGGGGTGCAGCCGGGAGATTTCTTCTCGGTGGCCAGCGGTGCACCGGTCAATGTCCCGATCGCGAGAGGCGCAAATGATATCTGGACCTATGAGCTGGGTATCGGACGGCGCTTCAACGAAAACTGGAGCGGTGCCGTCATTCTCGGCTATGAGGACCAGAAGGGCGATCTGGTGGGCAATCTCTCCGGAACCTCCGGCTATTTCAGCTATGGGCTCGCGGCGACATACGCCACCGAAAGCTGGGAAGTGACCACCGGCATCCGCTACTTCGATCTCGGGAATGCCAGATCCAACGTGGCCTCGTTCAGAGGCAACGATGCGCTTGCCATCGGCACCAAGTTCGCCTTCCGTTTCTGACGATCGGCACCTTCGCGCCCCGGCCCCGCCCCTCACCCGGGCGGGGTTTTTCTTTTGACCCTGCGCACCTTGCCATCTATCACGCGGCAGGATGGAAAGGGACCGCTCATGATCTACGATACCGCCGCGGACTGGCGCGCGGCCAGCGCCAAACGGGTGCTTTTCTACGGCATGTCCGGCCTTGGCAAGACCCATATCTCGCAGCTTCTGCGCGAAGCCGGCGGTTGGTTTCACTACTCCATCGATTACCGGATCGGCACGCGATATCTGGGCGAGCGTATCCTCGACAATGCCAAGGCCGAAGCCATGAAGATGCCTTTCCTGCGCGAGCTTTTTCTCAGCGATTCCATCTATATCGGCTCCAACATCAGCTTTCACAATCTCGCCCCTGTCTCCACCTGGCTGGGCAAGCCTGGCGATCCGGCCAAGGGTGGGCTGCCCATTGAAGAGTATCGCAAAAGGCAGAAGCTTTTCCGTGAGGCAGAGGTTTCGGCCCTTCTCGACACGAGCTATTTCATCGAACGCGCCGAGGCGCTTTATGGCTACCGCAACTTCATCTGTGACAGCGGTGGCTCGATCTGCGAATGGGTCGATGGCGACGACCCGGACGATCCGTTGCTGAAGGCCCTCTCTGCCGAATGCCTGCTGGTCTGGATCAAGGGGGATGCAGCGCATACTGATGCCCTCATCCGCCGGTTCGACAAGGCCCCGAAGCCGATGGCCTATCAGCCCGAGTTTCTCGAAGCCGCCTGGGCCGAATACACGGCGCAGGAGGGGCTGGCGGATAATGAGGTTGATCCGGATGCCTTCATCCGCTGGGCCTATGCGCGCGCGCTGGCCCATCGCGCGCCGCGCTACGCGGCGATGGAGAAATGGGGCGTGAGCCTCACCGCCGATGAAATCACCGCCATCACATCCGAAGAGGATTTCGATCACCTGATTGCACAAGCCCTTGCACGCCGCGACTGAACGGCTAACTCCAAGCCTTCAACCGAAAGCCCGACCCATGCCCATCAAAATCCCCGAAGACCTGCCGGCCTATGACGTGCTCACCCGCGAGGGTGTCATGGTCATGTCCGAGGATCAGGCCTCGCGGCAGGATATCCGGCCGCTGCGCATCGGGCTGCTGAACCTGATGCCCAAGAAGATCCAGACCGAGAACCAGTTCGCCCGGCTGATCGGTGCCACGCCTTTGCAGATCGACTTTTCGCTCATCCGCATGTCCGAGCATCAGACGAAGAACACCGCCGCCGAACATATGGAGAGTTTCTATCGCCCCTTCTCGGAGGTGCAGGCCAGCGGCGAGAAGTTCGACGGGCTGATCATCACCGGCGCGCCGATCGAGCATCTCGAATTCACCGATGTGACCTATTGGGACGAACTTTGCGCGGTCTTCGAATGGAGCCGCACCCACGCACATGCGGTCTTCGGTGTCTGCTGGGGTGGCATGGCGATGATCAACTACTTCCACGGCGTGAAGAAACACATGCTCCCGCAAAAGGCCTTCGGCTGTTTCCGGCATCGCAACATGGCGCCTGCCTCGCCCTATCTGCGCGGCTTTTCCGATGATTGCGTGATCCCCGTAAGCCGCTGGACCGAGATGCGCCAGAACGAGATCGACGCGGTCGAGGGGCTGAGCACGCTTCTGGCCAGTGATGAGGTGGGCCCCTGCCTTGTGGAGGACGCCACGCTGAACGCGCTCTACATCTTCAACCACCTCGAATATGACAGCGACACCCTCAAGCAGGAGTATGACCGCGATATCGCGGCGGGCACGCCGATCAACATCCCCTGCAATTACTACCCGCAGGACGACCCGAGCGCGAAGCCGCAGAACCGGTGGCGCAGCCACGCGCATCTGCTCTATGGCAACTGGATCAACGAGATCTACCAGTCAACGCCCTTCGATCTGCATGAATGCCTCGGCGCATGACCATCACCGCCAAGCTTCTCATTGCGCTTGTCGTTCTCGGCGGTTTCTGGGCGCTGGTGCTCTATCGTGCGAGCCAGGTCGAGGTGGCGGCCGAGGACGCCTTTCCGCCTGAGGGTCAATTGCTGACCGTCGAGGGCCACAGGGTCCACGCGCTTGTCATGGGCGACGGCCCCGATCTGGTTCTGATTCACGGCTCGGGCGGCAATCTGCGGGATTTCACGCTGGATATCGCGCCGGCGCTGGCCCGGCACTACCGCGTGATCCTGCTCGACAGGCCGGGCCACGGCTATACCGACCGGGTGAGCGAGACGGGCACGACGCTCAAGCAACAGGCCCATCTTCTGGCCGCCGCAGCCCGGCAGTTGGGGGCAGAGCGCCCCATCGTGCTGGGCCACAGCTTCGGCGGCGCGGTGGCGCTGGCCTGGGCGGTGCATGAGCCCGGGAGCATCGCCGCGCTGGTGCCGCTGGCCGCACCGTC
Source organism: Roseovarius sp. (assembly GCA_007125415.1). Classification (GTDB taxonomy): domain Bacteria; phylum Pseudomonadota; class Alphaproteobacteria; order Rhodobacterales; family Rhodobacteraceae; genus Roseovarius. The sequence goes on along the minus strand of SLDH01000239.1, from coordinate 4,434 downwards.
GAACCCGTGGACCTCCGAGCTTGAACTGCTTTACAAACTCACATCGCATCGGCTGCTGGCCCCCGTCGTCAATCCGCTGATCACCGCCTTTGCCCCGGACCGGCGGGTCGAGCAGGGTCTCGCCGGTGTCTTTGAACCCAATGCCGTCCCCGAAGGTTATCTCGCACATTTCGGGGCGGCATTGACCCTGCGGCGCGAGTCGCTGCGCGCCAATGGTCTGCAACGGCGCAATCTGCTGGGCGAGATCGAGGAACTGGTACCGCTTTACGGCCGGATCGCCGTGCCTACCGAGATCGTGCATGGCGATGCGGACACCACGGTGGGCCTTTCGATCCATGCCGAACCGCTGGCCACACAAATCTCCGACGCGGTGCTGACCCGCCTGCCCGGTATCGGCCATATGCCGCAGCATGCCGCCCCCGACGCGGTAATCGCCGCCATTGACCGTGCGGCCCGGCGCGCAGGATTGCGCTGATCCGCAGGAGCGCGCATAGTACCCCCGTCAGCCAGCGCATCAGGGGAAAAGCCATGGATTTGCCATTCGACGGGGCGATCAGCACCTATTTTGACGAGCACGCCCCCGCCGAGATCCGCGATGCGATCGCCCGCGCCGGCAAGGGGACGATCCTCTCGCCCACCTATCCCCATGCCCGCAGGCTGCGCCGGAAGAAGTATGAGCAGGATCTGCTGAATCTGCAGATCGAACTTATCAAGGTGAAGGCCTGGGCCAAGCAGACAGGTGCCCGCGTGGCGATCATCTTCGAGGGCCGCGATGCCTCGGGAAAGGGTGGGACGATCAATCGCTTTCGCGAGCATCTCAATCCGCGCAACGCGCGGATCGCAGCGCTTCCCAAACCCTCGGATCTTGAGCGCAGCCAATGGTACTTCCAGCGCTACGTGGATCATCTGCCTGCGGGCGGCGAGATCGTGCTCTATGACCGCTCATGGTATAACCGCGGCGTCGTCGAAAATGTGTTCGAATTCTGCACCTCCGCACAGCGAGCGCAGTTTTTTGAACAGGTGCCGGATTTCGAGCGGATGCTCGTGAATGAGGGGATCCACTTTTTCAAGATCTGGCTGAATGTGGGCCGTGCAGAGCAGCTGCGCCGCCTGATGAGACGCGAGCGTGATCCGCTCAGACAATGGAAACTGAGCTGGATCGATGTAGAGGGTCTCAACCGTTGGGATGCCTATACCGCGTCAATCAAGGAGACCTTCGAGCGCAGCCATACACCCCATGCGCCCTGGACAATCGTCCGCGCTGACGACAAACGCCGCGCGCGGCTCGAAACCATTCGCAGCGTGCTGACAGCGCTCGATTACGACCGCAAGAACCCCGAAGCGGTGGGCACACTTGACCACAGCATCTGCGGCGGGCCCGATATCTGGGATTCGTGAGCGCGCAGCAAAAAGGGCCACCCCAGCGGGCGGCCCTCCTGCAATCGTGAAGACCAGCGGTCAGCGCTTGGAGAACTGGAAGCTCTTGCGCGCCTTGGCCTTGCCGTATTTCTTGCGTTCCACCACGCGGCTGTCACGGGTGAGAAAACCCGCTGCCTTGAGCGGGGGGCGCAAGGACGGATCATAAAGCTGCAGCGCCTTCGAGATGCCGTGCTTCACAGCACCGGCCTGCCCCGAGAGGCCTCCGCCCTTGACCGTGGCCATCACATCGAACTCACCCGACACGCCCGCCACCTCGAAAGGCTGCCGCAGGATCATCTGCAGCACCGGGCGCGCGAAATATTTGGTGTAATCAATGTAGTTGCCCTTGGCATCACGCACCAGCACCTTGCCCGATCCGGGCTTGATCCAGACACGGGCCACCGCATCCTTGCGCTTGCCGGTGGCATAGGCGCGGCCCAAAGCGTCGCGCTGCGGCTCCCGAGTGATCGCAGCGTCAGGTGCGGTTGCGGCGATACCGTCGGTAACCGCTTCCAACCCGTCGAGGGATTTGATTTCTTCAGCCATTACTGTGCCACCCGCGTGTTTTTCTTGTTCATGGATTTCACATCCAGCGCCTCGGGGCTTTGTGCCTCATGCGGATGCTCGGCGCCAGCATAGACGCGCAGATTGGTCATGACCTTGCGGCTCAGACGGTTGCCCGGCAGCATGCGCTTGACCGCTTGCGTCACAACACGCTCGGGGTGCTTGCCTTCGAGGATCTCGCCCGTCGTGCGCGATTTGATGCCGCCCGGATGGCCCGTGTGCCAGTATTGAGGCTTTTCGCGTTTCTTGCCGGTAAGTTGCACCTTGTCGGCATTGATGACGATCACATTGTCACCCATATCCATATGAGGCGTGAAGGACGGCTTGTGCTTGCCGCGCAGGCGCATGGCAATGATCGAGGCAAGGCGGCCCAGAACGACGCCTTCAGCGTCGATCACGATCCACTTCTTCTCGATCTCTGCCGGTGTTGCAGAAAAAGTTTTCATCTCTCATCCCTTTGGGGTGTCATTCGATCCCGCGCTTCTACCCTATCGTCACGCACAGTCAAGGCAGGGTTGCTCCATAAAATCATTCCAAATCAACACATTGTCAATTAGGTATTATTTTACCCCACTCTTGCCGGAGATTCATGCCTCTGAATGCGCGGAAAAGCCGGATTCTGCGTTGCGCCTTGTCCATGACAATCTATCGTGCCCGCCATGACACCCATCCTTGCCACGGACCGCCTTCACCTGCGGCCCTTCACCCGGGCCGATCTCTCCGATTTCACGGCGTTGCACAGCGATCCTGGGTCCATGCGTGATCATGGGCTGACCCTGACGCCCCGGCAAAGCGCGGAGAAGCTGACGTCTTACCTTGAAATCGCTGCCATGCACGGGATTGGCCGATTCCATGTTTCGGACGCCACCGGTTTCATCGGCTATGTCGGTATCAACGCGGCCGGCAGGGTCGATCATCCGCTCGGCAGGCATCACGAGATCGGCTGGCGGCTGCTGCCAAAGGCCTGGGGAAAAGGCTATGCGACGGAGGCGGCCCAGGCGGCGCTACGAGATGCGTTCGCCCGCCTGCCACTGACCGAAGTGCTGGCCTATACCGCACCCGACAACAAGTCTTCACAGGCGGTCATGGCCCGGCTTGGCCTTACCCGGAGGCCTGAGATGGATTTCAAGATCACCGATCCGCTCGTGGGTAACTGGACCGGGCTGGTCTGGGCTGTGCGGAGCAGCGATCAGCGCGCCGGCGGGACCGAATAAGTCAGGCTTGCGCGCGTCACCGGAGCCGCATACCCCTCCGAATGCATGCGCACATCGCCCACCGCCAGAACGCGCCCGACCATGGCCCGCATCGCCGCCCGGAAGGAGAAATCCGTGAGCGCGAAGATGGCCGGGCACGGCACCGTGCCGCCCATGCGCAGATGCTCATCCGTTTCCTTGAGCTGCGTGCGGATAGGAATCTCGCCCATCTCTCCTTTCTCGAATAAGCCCTTGACCTGCACGAACACCTCGTCAAGGAAAGCGGTCAACTTCAGCAACGACCCTTGTCACTTCTCTCGACCACCACCAGATAAGCGCAGCAGACGAAAGGACGCCAAATGACGATTCTGATCCGCGAAGACGAAGGCGCGATCGCCCGCCTGACCCTCAACGCCCCCGAAAAACTCAATGCCCTGTCCGATGCAATGCTCGCCGCTCTGCATGCCGAGCTTGATGCTATCGCCGAGGATCGCAGCATCCGTGTGGTGACCATTGCCGGGGCCGGCAAGGCTTTCTGCGCTGGCCACGACCTGAAGGAAATGACAGCCGGCCGCCAGTCGGAGGATGGTGGGCGCGCCTATTTCGCCGATCTCTTCACCCGCTGTTCTCGCGTGATGACACGCATCCGCACCCTGCCCCAACCCGTCATCGCCCAGCCCCACGGCATCGCCACCGCAGCCGGCTGCCAGCTTGTGGCCACATGTGATCTGGCCGTGGCCGCCGAAGGCACCCGTTTTGGCGTCAATGGCGTCAATATCGGGCTCTTCTGCTCCACCCCCATGGTCGCGCTCTCGCGCAATATCCCACGAAAGAAGGCCTTCGAAATGCTCACCACGGGCGAGTTCATCGAAACCGGCCGCGCCATCGAGCTTGGCCTGATCAACCGCGCCGTGCCCCATGAAGATCTCGAACGCGAAACACAGGAACTGGCCACGCTGCTGGCGTCGAAGCTGGGCTCGGCCGTCAAGGTGGGCAAGGAAGCCTTCTACAAGCAGCTCGAAATGGGCATCGATGCCGCCTATGACTACACCCGCGACGTCATGGTGGAGAACATGCTCGACCAGGACACCGAAGAAGGCATTCAGGCCTTCATCGAAAAGCGCGCGCCCACCTGGACGCAGTAAGCCGCGTGCACACCCGGTCCCGGGCGGTCGGCCCGGGACAACAGGATGCAGAGAGACCGAAGGGCCCCAGCGACGCACCAGTCTGAGCCGCACCCTTTTCAACCCGGCGCTTT
>SLDH01000237.1 GCA_007125415.1 Roseovarius sp. | reverse complement strand
TGTGGCCAAGCTCATTGCCCTTCGTGCGCCCATGGCGGTGGATCTGCGGATGGTTTTGTCTGTGCTCAAGATTTCGGGGAACCTCGAAAGGATCGGGGATTATGCCAAGAACATGGCCAAACGCACCAATGTTCTCACACAACTGCCCGAGATCGAGGGGGCGACAGCCGCCTTGCGCCGCATGTCCCGGGAAGTGGAGTTGATGCTCAAGGATGCGCTGGACGCCTATCTGCGCCGCGATGCCGATCTGGCCCATGCGGTGGTGCTTCGCGATCATGACGTGGACCAGATGTATAACGCTCTTTTCCGGGAGTTCATCACCTTCATGATGGAAGACCCGCGCAACATCACCGCCTGCATGCATCTGCATTTCATCGCCAAGAATACCGAGCGGATGGGCGATCATGTCACTGCGATCGCCGAGCAGGTGATCTATCTCGTCACCGGCGAGATACCCGGCGCGGCGCGCGCCACGGCTGATGAAACTTCCCATAATCCCGATCTCGCGCCGACCCTGGACTGAACGGGCGGGCCGGGTTTTTTTGGGGAAGGTCTCGAGCAGGATGACCGAATCGAGAATCCTGGCGCGCAAACAAGGCCCGGGAATGCACCGTCATCCCGCCTCAAGCTGATCCCTGAGCGCCTTAACGGGGCAGGGGATCATCTTCGCTTTCGGCCTGTCCTGCGAGCCAGCGGCGAAACTTGAGCAGGGCTGGATCGTTCGATTTCTCGACCGGATAGACAAGATGATAGGCGCCGAAACTCGGCACCGGGCCGCCCAAGACGGGGACCAGACGGCCCGTGGCAAGCTCCATCTCGACAAGATAATCCGGCAGGAGCGCCACACCCAGCCCGTGCAGCGCCGCCTGCAGGATCGTGGAGAACTGGTCATAGACCGTGCCTGTGGGCTGCAGATCGGGAGCATCGCGTGCCGCGAACCAGCGCCGCCAGGCATCGGGGCGGCTGGCGATGTGCAGAAGGGGCAGGGCGGTCAGATCAAGCGGCTCCGTGACCTGCACCCGTGCCAGCAGATCCGGCGCGGCGACCGCGATGAGCTGCTCCGGCTTCAGCTTGAGCGTGGCCGCACCCTCCCAGCCGCCTTTTCCAAATTGTATAGCTGCATCATAGCCTTCTGCGGCAAAGTTGATCTTTTCTATCCGTGTGGTGAGGTTGATCGTCACCTCGGGATGGGCCTGCGCGAATTCCGGCAGGCGCGGGACCAGCCAGCGCATGCCGAAGGTGGGCAGGATGGCGAGGTGGAGCGTACCGCCCCCCGGATCGAAGCCGAGCTTCATGGAGGCGCGGGCGATCTGATCGAGCGCCTGCCGGATCTCGGCGGCATAGGCAACCGCCTCACTGGTGAGATGCAGCCGCCTGGCCTTGCGAATGAAGAGCGTCTTGCCCAGCGTTTCTTCCAGGCTGCGCAACTGCCGGCTCACCGCGCTTTGCGTCTGATTGAGTTCTGCGGCGACAGCCGTGGCGCTGCCGAGCCTGTCCAGCGCCTCGAACGCGCGCAAGGCCGTGATCGAAGGCAGGAGCGAGCGGTTCAGGATCATACTTGCGGTTTCCTCATATATACCTGCGATAAAGTCGGTTTTTCAGCACCGTTTAATGCAGTATACGCAAGTCAATGTGACATGCATTGCGACAAAAGGAAATCTGCCATGAGCCTCGACGCCCCCATTCTCGCCGCCAAGGATGCTCCCGATCTGGGCAGCTTCAACTGGGATGACCCGTTGCGCCTGTCGGATCAGTTGACGGAAGACGAGCGGATGATCGCGCAGAGTGCGCGCAGCTATTGCCAGGAAAGACTGCAACCGCGCGTGATCCGCGCCTATGCGGAGGAGCAGACGGATCCGGAGATTTTCCGCGAGATGGGCGAGATGGGCCTTCTGGGCACGACCATCCCCGAGGCCTATGGGGGGCTTGGCGCGGGCTATGTCTCCTACGGCCTGGTCGCGCGAGAGGTGGAACGGGTGGATAGCGGATACCGCTCGATGATGAGCGTGCAATCCTCGCTGGTCATGTATCCCATCTATGCTTACGGCACGGAGGCGCAGCGCGAGAAATATCTGCCCAGGCTCGCGAGCGGCGAATGGATCGGCTGTTTCGGCCTGACCGAGCCCGATGCGGGCAGCGATCCGGCAGGCATGAAGACCCGGGCCGAGAAGATCGCCGGCGGCTATCGCCTGAGCGGTTCGAAGATGTGGATCTCGAACAGCCCGATTGCGGATGTCTTCATCGTCTGGGCCAAATCCGACGCGCATGACGGCAAGATCAGGGGTTTCATTCTCCAAAAGGGCATGAAGGGCCTCTCCGCGCCGAAGATCGACAACAAGCTGAGCTTGCGCGCCTCGATCACCGGCGAGATCGTCATGGAGGGTGTCGAGGTTGGCGAAGACGCACTTTTGCCGAATATCGAAGGGCTTAAGGGACCCTTTGGATGTCTCAACCGCGCGCGTTACGGCATCGCCTGGGGGGTCATGGGCGCTGCAGAGTTCTGCTGGCATGCCGCGCGGCAATACGGGCTTGACCGCAAGCAATTCGACAAGCCGCTCGCGGGCACGCAGCTCTATCAGAAGAAAC
>SLDH01000329.1 GCA_007125415.1 Roseovarius sp. | reverse complement strand
GGTGAAGCGGTGATCCATGATCGCCTGCGCCGTGTCGGGTTGCAGGTCCGGTGCCTCGCCGGTGACACCGAAAGTGCCATTTGTCATCCCGCGCCCGGCGCGCCCGGCGATCTGACCGAGCTCATTGGGGGCCAGGTTGCGCATGCGGCGGCCATCGAACTTCGTGAGCGAGGAAAATGCCACATGATCGATATCGAGATTGAGCCCCATGCCGATGGCGTCAGTCGCCACCAGGTAATCGACATCACCATTCTGATAGAGATCGACCTGGGCGTTGCGCGTGCGCGGGCTGAGCGCGCCCATCACCACCGCAGCACCGCCCTTCTGGCGGCGCAGAAGCTCGGCGATGGCATAGACATTTTCCACCGAGAACCCCACGATGGCCGAGCGGGCGGGCATCTTGGCCAGCTTGCGCGACCCCGTATAGCTCAGTTGCGACATGCGCTCGCGCCCGAGAAACTGCACCTCCGGCACCATCGCGGCAATCGCCCCGCGCATCGTGTGGCTGCCCAGAAACTGCGTCTCCTTTTGCCCGCGCATCCTGAGAAGGCGGTCGGTAAAGACATGGCCGCGCTCGGGGTCGGCGCAAAGCTGGATCTCGTCCACGGCGACGAAATCGGCGCCCATGCCCTCGGGCATCGCCTCCACGGTGCAGACCCAGTATTGCGTGCGGGGCGGCACGATCCGCTCTTCCCCGGTCACCAGTGCGACCACCGACGGGCCGCGCACCGCGACGATCTTTTCATAGACTTCACGCGCCAGAAGGCGCAGCGGCAGGCCGATGATGCCCGTGGAATAGCCCAGCATCCGCTCGATCGCGTAATGGGTCTTGCCGGTATTGGTCGGACCCAGAACCGCAACGATCCTTGACTGGTTGGCCATGGGCCACACTCCGCTCGATCAGAGGTCTTTGCCGTTCAGCGCGGGCTTAAGGCGCTCAAGGGCTGCGCCTACCTGTTTGTGGTGGGGGTGAATGTCAAGGACACGTTGATAGGCCTCATAGGCCATTTCCGGACGATCAAGCTCATGGAGAATGTAGCCCAGCGCCCCGATTGCATCGAAATGGCGGGGATTGAGCGCCAGTACCTGCTCGATATCTCCCAGAGCAAGCCCATAGCGGTCGTCCTGCAGGAAAGCCATGGCCCGGTAAAAGAAGCCTTCGGCAAAATCGGGCGCATGATCCGTCAGCGCTGTGAGATGCCCGATGGCATCATTGATTCTGCCGGCTTCCAGCGCATCGCGGCCGCGTTTGAACAGAAGATCCATCGTCGCCGAGCCCGATCTGGACGATTCCAGTTCGATCTCTCGTTCGAGCCGGGCCGCTTCGGCCGGGTCTGCCGTTTGCAAAGCGTCATAAAGCTCGTCGAGCCGCTCCCGATCATAAGCCCATGCCCCGCCCGAAGGTAAGGAAAACATGACTAGCGACAGGATTGCCGCAACGGTAAAATTGCACCATGGGGATGATTTGCTCATAACAGGGGTTAGTTTAGCGTAGATTGCCGGTTTGCAAAGCCCCGGCGGATCAAATCCTGAGGAGAACGAAATGAGCAACGTGATTTCCGGGGCCGTGGATGCCCTGAACGAAAAAGACACAAGCGGTTTCGACGGTATCGCGAAATTCGTGATCGAGGATGAGGGCAGCATCATGATCGACAGCGATGGCGCGCGCGCAGGCGATGACGACGCCGATGTCACACTTACGGCAGATGCGGAGACGTTCAAATCCATCCTTGACGGTGATCTCGATCCGACAGCCGCCTTCATGGGGGGCCGGTTGAGCGTGGATGGTGACATGGGCAAGGCCATGGCCCTGGGGAGCGTTCTGGGCTGATGGAGCACGCCCCCTATCACGACGGGATCGCCGACGGCCCGCAAGACGCTGCGGCCTTCTGGATCACTGCCGATGACGGTGTGCGGCTGCGGGTGGGCGTCTTTCACCGCGCGGCGGCGTCGGGCACGGTGCTGCTCTTTCCGGGGCGCACGGAATATGTGGAGAAGTACGGTCGTGCGGCCCATGATCTGGCCGCGCTCGGCTATGCCACATTGGCAATCGACTGGCGCGGGCAGGGTCTGGCCGATCGGCTGATCACGGATCCGATGTCGGGCCATGTCATGGCATTTGCCGATTACCAGCGTGATGTGAGCGCGATGTTCGACGCAGCAGAGGCGCTTGAACTGCCAAGGCCCTATCACCTGCTGGCCCATTCCATGGGCGGCTGCATCGGCCTGCGCTCGGTGATGGAAGGCCTGCCTGTGGCGTCCTGCGCCTTTTCGGCGCCCATGTGGGGCATCAAGCTGAGCAATACGCTCAGGGTCGTGGCGTGGTCTGTCTCATGGGGCAGCAAACGTGTCGGGCTCGATCATGCCTATGCGCCCACCAGCACCTCGGATGCAGCCTATGTGCTGACCGAGCCTTTCGAAACCAACAAGCTCACCCGTGACCGCGGGATGTATCAATACATGATCGATCAGACCATCGCCGTGCCCGACCTCGCATTGGGTGGACCGAGCCTGCGCTGGTTGCACGAATCGCTTGTCGAGATGCGCGATCTGGCCCGGCGTCCCTCACCGGGGCTGCCCTGCATCACCTTCGCCGGCACGGATGAAACCGTTGTGGACCTCGAGCGGATCAATGCCCGCATGGACCACTGGCCCGGTGCGCGCATGGAATGGATCGAGGGTGCGCGCCACGAGGTGCTGATGGAAACCGAAGCAACACGGGAACGGATCTTCGGCGAGCTCGCCGCATTTTTCGCCGCTCATGCAGCGAGCGATACGCCCCGGCTCAGCCGCCCTGCCTGAGCGCTTGTCGATCAGCCTGCCCTGCCGGTGAGGCTGTCGCCCGGCATTATCGCATTCCGGTTGATTGGCTCAGATCGCGAGGGCGGCGTCGGTCGTGGCGGCGGGTGCCGCCCCGTTGACGCACGAGCGTGGAAGGTCAACAGCGTCGCGATCCAGTCGAGTGGCAACTGAATGACCAAGGGACGGACTTAGGCGGCAACCGCCCTGCTTACGCGTCCTGCGTAACCCGGTTGCGCTGCTCCCCAAGCCCGGCGATGCCGAGCGCTACTTCATCTCCCGGGCACAGGAAGCGCCGTGGTGACTGGGCCATGCCCACGCCGGGCGGGGTGCCCGTGGCGATCACATCGCCGGGATGCAGTGTCATGATCTCGCTGAGATAGGAAATGAGCGTGGCACAGCCGAAGATCATCGCGCGGCTGTTGCCGGTCTGCATCCGCTCTCCGTTGAGATCGAGCCACAGATCCAGCTCCTGCGGGTCGGGCACCTCGTCGGGAGTGACGAGCCACGGGCCGATCGGGCCGAAGGTATCGCTGCTCTTGCCCTTGGTCCATTGGCCCGAGCGCTTGCTCTGAAAGCGCCGTTCGGACACGTCATTGACCACCGTGTAGCCCGCCACATGAGCCAGCGCCTCGGCCTCGCTCACATATTTGGCGGGCTTGCCGATAACGATACCAAGCTCCACCTCCCAGTCGCCATGGCGCGCGTCCCGCGGCAGGCGGATATCGTCATTCGGCCCGCAGATGCTGGATGTGGCCTTCATGAAGATGATCGGCTCGGGCGGCGGTTCCATCCCCGTCTCGGCGGCATGGTCCGAGTAGTTGAGGCCGATGCCGATGAACTTGCCCACATGACCCACCGGCGGGCCAAGGCGCGGCGTGCCCGGCACGAGCGGCAGGTTCTCGGTGTCCACCTGCGGCAAATCCGTCAGGACATCACCCGACAGGTCATCCACCACCCCGCTCAGATCGCGCAGAACGTCTTCATTATCCAGAACACCCGGCTTCTCCTGCCCCGGTGCGCCGTATCTGACATAGCGCATCTTTTCCTCCCTCGCTGTCTGGCCGCACGATAGAAAGTGTGGCGCTGGTAAACAAGCGGTGAAAGGCTAGACTTGGGAAATGGTGCTGACGCTGACACCCAGGGGGCTCTATTGCGAGGCGGGCGATTTCTTCATCGATCCGTGGCGCCCGGTGCCGCGCGCCCTCATCACCCATGGCCATGCGGATCATGCGCGCTGGGGCATGGGGCGCTATCTGGCCACCGATATCGCGGCCCCGGTGCTGCGCCACCGGCTCGGCGATGTCACGCTCGACACGGTGCGCTATGGCGAAACCCGGCGGATCGGCGGGGCTCAGGTGTCCTTTCACCCTGCGGGCCATGTGCCCGGCTCGGCGCAGATCAGGGTGGCGGTGGGCGGCGAGATCTGGGTTGTCTCGGGCGATTACAAGACCAGAGCCGATGCGCTCTCCACCCCGTTCGAGCCGGTGCGCTGCCACGCTTTCATCACCGAATGCACCTTCGGCCTGCCGGTATTCTCGTGGCAGGAGGAGGCGCGCGTTGCCGCCGAGATCAACGCCTGGTGGGCCGGCAATGCCGCGGCGGGGCAATTCAGCCTGCTGGGCGCCTACAGCCTCGGCAAGGCGCAGCGCATCCTGTCGCTGCTCGATCCCGCCATCGGCCCGATCCTGACCCATGGCGCGGTGGAAAACACCAATGCGGTGCTGCGCGCGCAAGGCCTCTGCTTGCCCGAAACGGTGCGCGTGCACCCTGCGCTCAAGGCCGCCGATCATCCGGGCGCGCTGGTGCTCGCTCCGCCTTCGGCTCTGGGCAGCAGTTGGGCGCGCCGGTTCCGCCCCGGCACCACGGGCTTTGCCAGCGGCTGGATGCGCCTGCGCGGGGTGCGGCGGCGGCGCGGGGTGGATCGAGGGTTTGTCGTCTCCGATCATGCCGATTGGGAGGGGCTCAACAGCGCCATCGCCGCGACCGGGGCCGAGACCGTCTATGCCACCCATGGCTATACGGAGATCTTCGCGCGGTGGCTGGCCGGGCAGGGCTATGACGCGCATGTGCTGCAGACCGAGTTCACCGGCGAATCGCTGGATGAGGCCGAGCCCGAGCCTGAGGCCGAGGCCGAGGCCGAGAGCGAGGCGGAAGGCACATGAAACGCTTTGCCGCCCTTTACGCCACGATCGATCAGACCACCAAGACCAGCCGCAAGGTCGCGGCGCTGGCCGAATACTTCAGCGAGGCCCCCGAAAAGGACAGGCTCTGGACCATAGCGCTCTTTTCGGGCCGCCGCCCGCGCCGGGCGATCACCACGACGAAGCTGAGGGAATGGGCGGCCGAGCGGGCGGGCATCCCGCTCTGGCTCTTTGAGGAAAGCTATCCCATCGTCGGTGATCTGGCCGAGACAATCGCGCTGGTGCTGCCGGAGCCCGAGGGCACCCATGATGACAGCCTTTGCACCTGGATCGCCCGGCTGAAGGCGCTTGATCATGCCAGCGAGGAAGAGCGCCGCGCGGCCGTGCTGGGAGCATGGGCCTTCATGACACCGCTTGAGCGGCTCGTTTTCAACAAGCTGCTGACCGGGGGCTTTCGTGTCGGCATCAGCCGCAAGCTGATGACCCGCGCGCTCGCCCAGGCGACCGGGCAGGACGAGGCCGAGCTGGCCCACCGCCTGATGGGGGACTGGACGCCCGACACCACGAGCTATCGCACCCTGATCGAGGCGCCCGACAAGAGCGCGGCCCTGTCGCGCCCCTATCCTTTCTGCCTTGCCTACGGGATCGAGCCCGAGGAGGGGGTGGAAAGCCTTGGTGTGCCGTCTGACTGGTCTGCCGAGTGGAAATGGGACGGCATCCGCGGGCAGCTGATCCTGCGCGGTGGTGCGCATTTCGTCTGGTCGCGCGGCGAGGAACTGATGACCGACCGCTTCCCCGAACTGGCGAGGGCTTGCGATTTTCTGCCCGCGGGCACGGTGCTTGATGGGGAGATCGTGGCATGGGATGCCGCCGCCAATGCTCCCCTGCCCTTCAACGCGCTGCAAAAGCGGATCGGACGCAAGACCGTGCCCAATTCGCTGTTGCGCGATGCGCCGGTGATCCTGCTTGCCTATGACCTGCTGGAAGAAGACGGGCGGGACCTGCGCGCCCTGCCCTTTCAGGCCCGGCGGGCGCGGCTCGAAGCGCTCCTGGAAGGCCTCGCGCCTGACGCGCCCGTCCGCCCTTCCCCGCTTCTGCCTTCCAACTCCTGGGCCGAGCTTGGCGAGGCCCGCGCCCGGGCAAGGGACGCGCGCGCCGAAGGCTTGATGCTCAAACGCGCCGACAGCCCCTATCACGCCGGGCGCAGGAAGGGCGACTGGTGGAAATGGAAGCTCGACCCGCTGACCATCGACGCGGTGATGATCTACGCCCAGCAGGGCCATGGGCGGCGCGCCAATCTCTTTACCGATTTCACCTTCGCGGTGCGCCATGGCGATACGCTTGTGCCCTTCACCAAGGCCTATTCGGGGCTGACGGATGCGGAGTTTAGCCAGATCACGCAGTGGGTGCGCAAGAATACCGAACAGCGCTTCGGCCCGGTGCGGCAGGTGCGGCCCGAACACGTGTTCGAGATCGCCTTCGAGGGCATTGCCGAAAGCACACGGCACAAATCCGGCGTGGCGCTGCGCTTTCCGCGGATGAAGCGCTGGCGCCATGACAAGCCGGTTGCCGAAGCCAATACGCTTGAGGATCTGCACGCCATGCTGGCGCAATACGGCTGAGGCGCGCATGGGCAGGTTGCGCCCATATGGACCCATCCCCGGCAGGGGACGCAGGATCAGCGCAGAAAGTCCTCCTCGAACGGAAAGCGCGACAAAAGCTCGACACCTGTCTCGGTGATCAGCACCTGCTGTTCTAGCTTCACACCCTCCTCGCCGGCCTCCTCGCCGATATAGCTTTCCACGCAAAGCGTCATGCCCGGTTCGATCACACCGTCATAGCCGGCATCGGGAAAATCTCCGTGGTGGTAGAGATAGGGATACTCGCCCGTCATCCCGCAGCCATGCGCCGAGAGATAGTAACGGTTGGCATAGTATTTTTCCGGAATGTCCCAGGCCGCATCCGCATACTCCCGGAAGCTCATGCCGGGGCGCAGGATGGACATGTTGTGATGCACCTGCTCATGGGCCGTCCTGTAGAGCGCGCGCTGCGCGGCACTGGGCCTGTCAGGCCCGGAATGAAAGCTGCGTGAGAAATCCGAGTAGTAGCCGTGGCAGCCCACCACATCCGTATCAAGCGCGATGATCTCGTTTGCCCCGATCACATGGTCGCTGGTTTCCTGAAACCACGGGTTGGTGCGCGCCCCCGCATTCAGCAGCCGCGTTTCCACGTAATCCCCGTTCTGTGCGATGATCGACTGGTGCAGCACCGACCAGAGCTGCGCCTCCGTCAGGCCGGGGCGCAGAGCATCGCGCAGCCTGGCCACACCGATTTCGGTGGCGCGCAGCGAGGCATTCACGCATTTCATCTCCTCGGCCGATTTGATGGCGCGGGCCATTTCAACGGGCTCTTGCGCGTCCACGATCCGCAACCCCGCATCGCGCAGCGCAATGGCGCTGCCGGCGTTCAGCCGCTCCAGACCCAGCACCGCCCCGCGCCCGACAAGCTCCTGCACGAGATCCGCCATCTCCGCCGCCCAGGCCCGCTCGCGCGCCACGATCTCCGGCCCTGCGGCGACAAAGCTCGCCGTGCGCGCGGGGCGCACCTCGTCGATTGTCTCCAGCCCCGCGGCCAGATGGGCGCACCCGGTGAACTCGAAAAGGATGGAGCGATCGGCCGTCAAGAGCAGATAGCGCGAAGGCGCGTTGCGCTGGCTGAAGACCTGCATGTTGCGCGCGCCCGTGGCATAGCGGATGTTGACCGGATCCGACAGGATGAGCGCCGCGATGTCGCGCCTTGCCATTTCCGCACGCACCCGGCCCAGCCGGTAGCCGCGTACGGCGACAAGATCGATCCCCTCATCTTCGGGCGCACGGTCGAGCAGCGCGAGATCTGCAAGATCGGCACGATCCGCATGCCAGTCAAGTTCGGCCATGATCCGCCCTCCGGTGAACACGTGCGGCTTGATTAGCAGATGGCTGATCATCAGAAAATGCCGAAAATCTTACTGCTCTTCCATCGCCGTGTAGAAGGAAGCAGGGCCACTGCGCATCGCCGACCGGAACAGGCGGTCGATCGACTTCCTCTGCCCGCCCCATCCGGCCCTGCCTTGATGCCAATGCCCAACTGACGCTTGAGCCTTTCTGTCCGCAGCCCTATGTGGAAAGCCACAGATGCCAGACAGGAGAGCCGCATGTTCCATCTTTCCCGCCCCGTTCGTGATGCCAAGTCCGACACCGGCTCAGGCCCGGGCGGGCTGGGCGATCTGCCGGAATGGGATCTGAGCGATCTCTATACGGGCGAGGATGCGCCGGAACTCAAACGCGATCTGGACTGGCTCGAGCAGGCTTGCAGCGCGTTTGCCGCCGATTACGAGGGCAAGCTGGCAAGCCTCGATGCCGCGGGGCTTCTGGAGTGCATCCTGCGTGACGAGCGCATCAGCGCCGTTGCCGGGCGCATCATGTCCTTTGCCGGGCTGCGCTACTATCAGCAGACAACCGACGCGGGCCGCGCGAAATTTCTCTCCGACTGTCAGGAGAAGATCACGCGCTACACCACGCCGCTGGTTTTCTTCTCGCTCGAACTCAACCGGCTGGAGGAAGAAGACCTCAAGGCGATGTATGCGCAGAATGCCGGGCTTGCCCGCTTCAAGCCGGTGCTCGACCGGATTCGCGCGATGAAACCTCATCAACTCTCCGACGAGTTGGAGAAATTCCTGCATGACATGGGCGTTGTCGGCGATGCGTGGGAACGGCTTTTCGATGAAACCATCGCCGGGCTCAGCTTCGACGTGGACGGCGAGGCCATGGGCATCGAGGCCACGCTCAACTTGCTCACCGATCATGATCGCGCCAAGCGCGAAGCC
The DNA here is from genome assembly GCA_007125415.1 of Roseovarius sp. Lineage (GTDB taxonomy): Bacteria > Pseudomonadota > Alphaproteobacteria > Rhodobacterales > Rhodobacteraceae > Roseovarius. The sequence goes on along the minus strand of SLDH01000329.1, from coordinate 19,748 downwards.
GCCTGCCGCGAGCTTGCGCGCGTCTTTGGCGAGAACATCCGTACCTTCGCCCGCGTGCACAATACCACGACCAAGGAAAAGGAAGTGATCGACCGTTGGCGCGGCATGCCCACGGCACAGACCGGGCGCCACCTGAGCAACCATGTGGAGCCCGAGGTGGTGGAGGCGCTGCGCGATGCGGTGGTGGCGGCCTATCCGCGCCTGAGCCATCGCTACTATGAGCTCAAGCGCAAATGGCTGGGGCTGGAGCGGATGCAGGTCTGGGACCGTAACGCGCCGCTGCCGATGGAAGAGCAGAAGATCGTTGACTGGCCTAGCGCCGAGGCGATGGTGATGGAAGCCTATACGGGCTTTGATGCGCGCATGGAGGCGCTCGCGACACCGTTCTTCAGGAAGGGCTGGATCGATGCGGCAGTCAAGCCGGGCAAGGCGCCGGGGGCCTTTGCGCACCCCACGGTGACGGATGTGCACCCCTATGTCATGCTGAACTACCTGGGCAAACCGCGCGATGTGATGACGCTTGCCCATGAGCTTGGCCATGGCGTGCATCAGGTGCTGGCCGCCGGGCAGGGCGAGTTGCTTTCCTCCACGCCGCTCACCCTTGCCGAAACCGCCTCTGTCTTCGGCGAGATGCTGACCTTCCGCAAGATGCTGGAGCGGGCGGGCACGGCTCAGGAGCGCAAGGTGCTGCTGGCCGGCAAGGTGGAGGACATGATCAACACCGTGGTTCGCCAGATTGCCTTCTATGATTTCGAGTGCAAGCTGCATGCGGCCCGGCGCGAGGGTGAGTTGACGCCTGACGACATCAACGCGCTGTGGATTAGCGTGCAGGCCGAGAGCCTCGGTCCGGCCTTCGATTTCATGGACGGCTATGAGACCTTCTGGGTTTATATCCCGCATTTCGTGCACTCGCCGTTTTACGTCTATGCCTATGCGTTCGGCGATGGTTTGGTGAATGCGCTCTATGCGGTGTATGAGGAAAGCCCCGAGGGCTTTCAGGACAAGTATTTCGAGATGCTCAAAGCAGGTGGCTCAAAGCATCACAAGGAGCTTCTGGCGCCTTTCGGGCTCGATGCATCGGACCCTCGTTTCTGGGACAAGGGGCTGAAGATGATCGAGAGTTTCATCGACGAGCTTGAAGCGCTGGAGGCCTGAGGACAGCAGCACCGGCGCAACGGCCAGAAACGGGTATTGGATCGAGCGAGCCGTGTGAATCACGGTCAAGTCGTGGCACCAGACATAGAAGGCTTGGCACGACCCTGAAGTCGCACCAAGCCGGATGTGGGAAAAACAGTTCCCCGGGTACTCAAACAAACTTGTCTCGCGCGTCCTGCCGGACCTCACTGCTTCTCTGTAGCGTGTCGCGTCTGATCGGATTCATCTCTGCCCCGTGCCAGGGCATGCGCCCCGGGCGGGGATGAATCCATTTCGGCGCGACATGCTATAGCCCGCTACGTGGGAGCGCCGCAGCGCACTCAATTGATGGTCCAGGTGTAGCCATCATTATCCCGGTACACACCTTCGCCGGCCTTCATGACCGGCCCGCAGCCTTCAACCGCTTCCTGCGACCAGGTCACGCAGACATCGTCACCATCCACCCTCCAGACACCCGTATCGGTGCCATAGGTGGTGTCGTCATAATTGGTGGTACCATCAGCATTGAAACATTGGGTGCCTTCGCTGGCGCCCCAGTAGCTGATGCACTGGCCCGAATGCACCTGCAAGAAGCGTTCACCCGACAGCTCCTTTGTCTGCGCCTCGGCCGCGCCGGGCGATATCACGACAGCCACACCGATCGCCAACGCCGCGCTGCCGGGCTTGAGATTCCCAAATGTCATTATGCGGTCTCCCCAGTTGATGTCCTGACCGGGGTGATAACACTAACTGAACATACATTCAATAAGTGCCTCTTTTACTTGAGCTGACTATCCTTGCTCCCGCTGCGGTTGTATCCGCCCCGGGCAGGCACATGGCGGTCGCGCTCCGCCATACAGTCAATGCAGAGTTTGACGCCCGGAAGAGCCACCCGGCGTGCCTCGGGGATCGGCTCTTCACATTCGGCACAATGGGTCCGACTTTCCCCCTGCGGCAAGCTCCGCGCCTTGAGGCGGGCCAGTTCGTCCGAAATCGTCGCCTCGATCTGCTCGCTCACCGCGCCATCGCGCGCCCAACCACCTGCCATGACGATCCTCCAATGGACCCATCTTTCCCGCTTTCGGAGCCTGCCGCAAGCGTCGGCTGCAACCCGCTCTTTCGAGCGCCCGGCATATTGGTGCCAAGCCCGGAGGGATCGAGGCTGGCCGATGCCGGTCAGGCCTCGGTCAGCATGCCTTTCTCTTCGGCCAGTTCACGCATCCGCTTCTGAAGCTTTTCGAAGGCACGAACCTCGATCTGCCGGATTCGCTCGCGGCTGACATCATATTGCGTGCTGAGATCCTCCAGCGTGACCGCCTGATCGCTGAGGCGGCGCTGGGTGAGAATGTCCCGCTCTCGCTCGTTGAGCACATCCATCGCCTCCGTCAACAGCGCGCGTCGTGCGTCAAGCTCATCGCGTTCCTCATAATCGCCCGCCTGGTCGGCGCCCTCATCCTCCAGCCAGTCCTGCCATTGCATTGAGGTGCCTTCGTCGCTCCCCACAGTGGCGTTCAGAGAGGCATCGCCGCCACTCATCCGGCGGTTCATCGAGATCACCTCTTCCTCGGTCACCCCCAGATCATGGGCGATGCGCTTCACGTTATCGGGATGCATGTCGCCATCTTCGAGCGCGCCGATTCGCGACTTTGCCTTGCGCAGGTTGAAAAAGAGCTTCTTTTGCGCAGATGTCGTGCCGAGCTTCACCATCGACCAGCTGCGCAGGATGTATTCCTGAATACTGGCGCGGATCCACCACATGGCATAGGTTGCAAGGCGGAAACCCTTCTCGGGGTCAAACCGCTTGACGGCCTGCATCAGCCCGACGTTGGCCTCGGAAATCACCTCGGCCTGCGGCAATCCATAGCCGCGATATCCCATTGCGATCTTGGCGGCCAGCCGCAGATGCGACGTCACCATCCGATGGGCAGCTTCCGTATCCTGCTCCTCCACCCAGCGCTTGGCCAGCATGTATTCCTCTTCAGGCTCGAGTAGCGGGAATTTGCGGATTTCCTGCATGTATCGGTTCAGACCGCCTTCCGGCGACGGTGCCGGCAAATTCTTGTAGTTGCTCATACGAATGCCCCTTCAGTGTTCCACTCTTACCTGAGTAATTAGGTAAGAAATATGGCTCGTCAAGTTGTACTCTTCGGTTCACTTATATCACATGGTGCGAGAAAGCCCGAAAATCTGGATTTGTGACAGCATTCTCACGCCCATGTGCGCGGATGTCAGCCCCGCAACGCGTCGAGCAGTGCGGTCATGTCGGCGGGGAGCCGCGCGCTGAAGCGCAGCAACGCGCCGCTTACCGGATGGGTGAACCCGAGGGTTGCCGCATGCAGGGCCTGCCGGGGGAAGGCCGCGGCGAGCACCACCCCCTGTTCCGGCAGCGCCCGGAGCGGCAGTTTGCGCCGTCCACCATAGACAGGATCGCCGATCAGGCCATGCCCCGCATGGGCCATGTGCACGCGGATCTGATGCGTGCGGCCCGTTTCCAGCCAACACTCCACAAGTGCCGCGCAGGCAGGCTCGCCGAAGCTTTCCAGCACGCGTGCGCGTGTCACGGCATGACGCCCGCCGTCGAAGACCACCGCCTGTTTCTGCCGGTCTGTCCGGTGGCGGGCAAGTTGCGTCGTGATCCGCAGCACATTGCCGGGCTCGAAGCCCACACCCCGCAAGCCGCGCAGGCGCGGGTCATTGGCGTCGGGCAGCCCGTGCACGACCGCGAGATAATGGCGCTCCACTTCATGCGCCTCGAACTGTGCCGCAAGGCCCTGATGCGCGCGGTCGGATTTGGCGGCAACCAGCAGGCCGCTTGTTTCCTTGTCGATCCGGTGCACGATGCCGGGGCGCTTGCTGCCGCCCACACCGGACAGGCTCTCACCGCAATGATGGATCAGCGCATTGACCAATGTGCCCGATGGGGTGCCGGGCGCGGGATGCACCACCAAGCCCGCCGGCTTGTCGATGACGATGAGATCATCATCCTCGTAGACCACATCGAGCGCAATCGCCTCGGGGCCGATATGGCTCTCAGTTGCTTGCGGCAAGGTGATCTCCACCCGGGCACCCGCGCCCACGCGCGCCTTCGCATCACGCGCCACCACGCCATCGATTCGCACCGCCCCCTCCGCAATGAGCCGCGCCAGCCTTGTGCGCGACAGACAGGCCTGCTCTGGCACATCGCGCGAAAGCGCCCTATCAAGACGGTCGGGCGGATCAGCGGCGATCCGGAAGACAAGACGGGGAGTTGCGGTGTCCGACAATGACGAGGATCCTCAAGAGGTCGATCCGGCGCTGGTGCGATATCTGCGCCTTCTGGTGACTGTGCTCAGCATCACGATGATCGCCGGATTTCTAGTGCTGATCGCGCTCTTTGTCACGCGCTTGCGCGCGCCGCCTCCGCCCATGCTCCCCGATGCCATCGTCCTGCCCGAAGGCGCCGAGGCCGAAACCTTCACCATGGGGGCGGGCTGGTTTGCCGTCGTGACCAAAGACCAGCGCATCCTGATCTTCGACAGCGCATCGGGCGACCTGCGCCAGAGCATCACCCTTGATGAGTGAGGTGCCGTTGACGGCGCGCGTGTCGGGCACCGCAGTTACCTGACCGGAAGCGGAATCACTGAGATGGTACCGCCTCCCTGGCTTGAACAGGGGACCTCTGGATCCACAATCCAGCGCTCTAACCAACTGAGCTAAGGCGGCACTGCCGCGCTGAGTAACTTTTGCGCGGTTCGATTGCAAGCCTCTTTGGCCGCGCTGGCGCAAGTGAAACACGGAATTCCCGGGCGGTCAGACAAAGCAGTCCGGCGTCAGTTTCCGCTTGCGCAGCGCATCGCGCAGCCGCTCCAGCCCGCGTTCGCGCAACTGGCGCACGCGTTCGCGCGAAATGCCGTATTGCGTCCCGAGGCAATCAAGCGTTTTCGGGGGGTCCTCAAGCTGCGTCGCCATCACGATCTCGCGCTCGCGCGAGGGCAAGGCTGCCAGCGCATCGATGAGCACGCGGCGCAGCACCACCGCATCCAGCGGATGCAACGCAGCCTCTTCCTCCACGCTTTGCGGATCGACCAGCATCGCCATCCGGTCGGCACCATCTTCCGCACCGACAGGCAGGTTGAGCGAACTGTCCGTCCCGTTGAGCAATTCGCGCAAATCCGCCAGCTTGTGAGCGCTCACACCCATCGACTCGGCGATTGTCCTGTCGATATCCCCCGCCTCCAGATCGGGATCGGCCGAAAGCGTCGCATCGAGCCGCCGCACCTGTGCGCCGAGCTTGCGCGTTTCGGCGGAATTGGGCCGCCTGACGACAGAGGCATTGGCCCAGCTATACGCCTGAATCTCGGCTCGGGCCCACCAGATCGCGTAGGTGGCGAAGCGGATACCACGCTCAGGGTCGAACCGGTCAGCGGCTTTCATGAGTCCCAGATTTGCCTGTTGCACAAGGTCCGGGTCCGCCTCTCCCGCGCCGGGGGCGAAACGCTTTGCGGTAGCCGCGGCCATGGGGGCGAAGGCGCGGATCAGCCGATCGCGCGCCGCGCCATCGCCGTTGTGTTGCCAGGCGCGAATGAGGTTGCGCTCTTCCTCGGCGCTCAGCATGTCGCGGCTGCGGCGGCGCGGGCCACGGGATGTCCAGTTCGATATCTGCTTGTTCATGATTCCGACCATGTCGTTTCGAACCGAAACTAGTTTGGCTGTTTTTCCCTTGTCAAGGTAATTTCGTTTCGATACCAAAAGCCCATGGAAAACATCTGTGACATGTCGAACCGGATCGCCGAGTTGCTGGTCCATCTTGGCCGCGCCGCGCGCAGCGAGGATGGCCGCTCTGACCTGACGGCGGCGCAATGGACCTGCCTGCGCTTTTTCGCGCGCGCCAATGGCAGCACCCGCACGCCATCCGGATTCGCCAGCTTTCAGTCCACGACACGCGGCACCGCATCGCAGATCATAAAGACACTCGAAGGCAGGGGGCTTATCGCGCGCAGCCGCTCTGCGACCGACGGGCGCAGTTCGCGCTTCGACCTTACCGAGGCCGGACATGCCATGCTGGAGCGTGACCCGTTGCGGGACATGATAGAGGTGATCTCGAAGCTGGCCGTCGATGAGCGCTCCGGATTTCTCGAGACACTCTCGCGGATCGCCTTCACCATCTCCGATGTCAGAGAGGTGCCGGCCTTCGGGACATGCCATGATTGCAGCCATTTCACCCCGCTGGGGGAATGTGGCCAGAGTGGTTATTGTGCCTGTATGGCGGCCGAACTTGCCGCGGATGAAACGACAAAGCTCTGTGCTAGTTTCACGCTCGAGCCTGCGCCCAAAGCCAAGGAGGAAACCGATGACCAGCCCTGACGCCTCCATTTCACGCATGATCGCGATCAGCAGCGGCAAGGGCGGCGTGGGAAAATCCACCGTCGCCTCCAATATCGCCGTCGCCATGGCCGAAGCCGGTTTGGCCGTCGGCGTGGTCGATGCGGATATCTATGGCCCATCGATCCCCGGCATGTTGGGCATCGCTGGCGGCAAGCCGTCCATGACACCCGAGGGCAAGGTCATTCCGGCCGAGGCGCATGGCATCAAGGTGATCTCGATGGCCATGCTCAGCGATGACGACAAACCGGCAATCCTTCGCGGGCCGATGGTAACGAAATATCTTCAGATGTTCGTGCGGCAGGTGGACTGGGGCGCGCTCGATGTGCTCTTGCTGGATTTGCCTCCGGGCACCGGCGACATCCAGTTGACACTGGCGCAGGCCTTCCCGCTCTCGGGTGCCGTGGTGGTCAGCACCCCGCAGGATGTGAGCCTCAAGATCGCCCGACGCGGGCTGCGCATGATGGAACAGGTCAACGTGCCCATCCTTGGTGTGATCGAGAACATGAGCGGGTTCACCTGCCCCTCCTGCGGAACGGTCACGCATATCTTCCATCAGGGCGGCGGCGAGACGATCGCAGCAGAGCTTGGTGTGGATTTTCTGGGCCGGATACCGCTCGACCCGGCGGTGGTTGATGCAGGCGATGATGGCGCGCCATTGGTCAGGATCGCCCCGTCCAGCCCGGCGGCGCAAGCCTATCGCCAGATTGCCGACAGACTCGCGCAGAGCGCCGAAGCGGTCGCCGGCATCGTCACCCCCTTCGCCTGGACAGTGACTGATGGCACCGGCAAGCCCGACCCCGCCGCCTCGGCACCCGATGGCCCGCCAGATCGGCTTGCCGCGCTCGATCACGATTCGGTCGGGCTGCACCTTCGCTGGGCCAATGGAGAGACACAAACCCTGTCCGATCGTGATCTGCGACTGGCCTGCCGCTGCGCCAAATGCCGTGACGAGGTGACCGGGGCGCCATTGCTGGACCCTGCCACGGTGCCGCTCGATATCCGTCTCACCCGGATCTGGAGCGTGGGCAATTACGCGCTGGGCATGGCTTTCACGGACGGGCATGATACGGGGATCTACACCTTCGATCACCTGCAATCGATGGAAACCGCCGAGTTCGAGGATGTCTGAAGCGCAGACCTCCGCCCCCGCACGGCATCGCATTCGCGCGAAGGCTTCGGCCAATGATCCGCATGTCATGGGCTTCGTGCTGGAGACACCCCTAAGCGACGCGGGCACGGTGCGGCTTCAGCGCACGGATGACGCCCCGCTCGGCCGGGCACTGTTCGCTCTGGATGGCATCAGGCGCGTTGAGGTGGTCGGGGCGACGATCTGGGTGCAAAAGGAGGCACAAGGCGATTGGGCCGGGTTGAAAGCGGCGATTGCCGGGGCGATTCGTGCCACCCTGGATGACGCGGCGCATCCTCTTGGCAAGGCGCAGCCGCCGGAAGCCGCCGCAGACCCCGATGACACGTTGCTCGAGGCGGTGCGCAATCTTCTGGAGCAACAGGTCAACCCGGCGGTCGCGGCCCATGGCGGGCATATCGCGGCAGAGCGGGTCGAGGCGGGGGCTGTCTATCTGCGCATGTCGGGGGGCTGTCAGGGCTGTGCGGCCTCGGCAGCCACGCTGCGCGACGGGGTGGAGAGGATGCTGCGCGCCGCCTTGCCCCAGATCACCAGCATCATCGACCTGACGGATCATGACGCGGGCGAGGCGCCGTTCTATGCTGCACCCGACGGGCCATCGCCGATGCTGAACCGCCCTGTCCCTCCGGATGTGATCAACCGGGAAGGCGGGCATCTGAGCGTGGATCCCGACTATCTCGCGCCCCGGCTCGGCCTTGCGCCCGAGGCCCTGCGCAAGGGGTTGCAGACCGGCGAGGTGGTGGGCGTGATCGAGACCGGCGAAGGCGAAGATGCGGGCAAGACGCGCATCGTGCTGCGCAGTGCAACCCGGGCCTGGGCGGCCGAGCTGGATGCCAGCGGCGCCGCCCGTGAAATTCCCCCGCCCCGCCCGGTCGAGCATGCCGCCACGAAGGAGCGCGATCTGACCGCGCGGCTGCGCGCGCATCTCGAAGGGCTGGACGCGCAGGAGGTGCCGACCACCTATGGCGCGCTTGCCCGGGCTCTGGGCCTCTGGGCACCGGGTTCCGTGCGGCGGGTCACCCGCGCGCTCGAGGTCACAATGCGCGAGGACGCCGCCGCAGACCGTCCCTTCATCGCCTCGCGGGTGGTGAGCCGTGGCCCCGGGGGGCTTCCCGGGAAGGGATTTTTCGATCTCGCCCGCAGCCTTGGCAGGAGGCCGCACGATACCGAGAGCCCGGAGGCATTTCATGCCGCCGAACTCACCCGCCTCACGGCGCATCTGGCAGAAGGCGCACGGGCGCAGATGCCCCTTCTTGAGCCGAAGGCGCGGTCTCGGTAGCAGCCTGTGAACTGAACCCTCTGGGGCGGGCAATGGACGGATACACGGAAAAAGATCGTTCGTGTTCGCTCCACCTGCTCAGGCACTGTGGACAATCAGGGAGAGTCGGATGAAAAAAACCGTTTACGACATAAAGGGGCGATGCCTTTGTGGCGCCGTAAGCTATAGCGCCAACGGCGTCCCGCCATATGTTATCGAATGCCACTGTTCGCAGTGTCGTCGGCAATCCGGCCATCGTTATGCGTTCGTCGACGGCAGGATTTCTCAGTCGGCGATAGATGGCGAGGACAAGGTCTCGTGGTATAGCGCCACAGAAGATGGAAAACGTGGTTTCTGCTCCATATGCGGTTCCACCTTGTTCTGGAAAAGTGACACCGATGACTTTCTGGCATTCACGGCTGCCTCGGTCGATGAGCCGAACGAGCTTTTCATGACCAATCATGCATTTGCCAGCAGCAAAGGGTGCTACTACGAAATAAACGATGACCTGCCCCAGCGCGATGACGAGGTAAAGCCATTCACGGCAATGCCGGAATAGTGAGCTACCACCCCATCGATTGGACAGGACCCGGCTTGAATTAGAGCGGGATGGGCCGAAATGGATGCATCCCCGCCCGTCGCCGTCAGCACGGGCAGAGGCGAATCCGATCAGATGCGACGCACTCTGAACGACGGGTCAGCTTTGAAAACTCATTGACATCGGGTTCCGGAAGCGGCCGCGCGGAGCGCCATGCGCTCTGCGTCACTCCCTGCTGAGCGATTGCAACACGCGGTCCAGTTGACGGCCCTGTGCGCTGGTGGCAACGGGCGCATCCTTGACAAGGTTGTAATAGGCCGCCGGGTCATAGGTCTGGACATTCAGGCGCAGATCCTTCGCGGTCAACTCGCCCATCGCGGCCAGCACCGAATAGGCGGCGATGAACACATCCACCTGCGCCGAAATCAGATTGGCCTCGGCATCCAGCAGATCCTGCTCGGCATCCAGCACGTCGAGCGTGGTGCGCGCACCGAGCGTGGCTTCCTCGCGCACACCTTCGAAGGCAACGCGCGCGGCACGCACCTCTTCCTGCGAAGCGGTGACGCTGGCGCGGGTCGCCCGCAGCAGCGCGTAGGCATTGCCCACATCCTGTTGCACCCGCGCCTGCACACTGTGCAATACACCGCGCAACGCATCCCGCTGCGCCACCGCCCGGCGCGTGGTGGCACTCAGGGCCCCGCCCTGATAGATCGGCGCATTCAACTGAAGACCTATACTGCCCGTGCGGCCGTAGTCATCGCCGGTGATTTCCCGCTGTGCACCCAAACGCCCCTGCAGCGAAAGCTGTGGCATCAGCGCAGCCTCGCTGGCGCGAATACTGGCCTCAGCGGCGGCAATATCCTTTTGTGCCTTCGTCATGTCGGGATGTTTGCGCAGTGCCACCGATTTCGCTGCATCCACATCAGCCAGAAGGTTTGGCAGATTTCCCGGCGAGTTCAGCGTCCCGGGTGCCCGACCGACCACGGCACGATATTCCTCGATCGCCTGCGCCAGATCACCCTCGGCCCGTGCAAGCCCACTGCGCCCCCCCGCAAGCCGCGCCTCGGCAAGCGCCACATCCGTGCGGGTTACCTCGCCCACCTCGAAACGGTCCTGCGCCGCGCGCAGTTCCTGCTGGATCAGGCGCAGGTTGTTTTCCCGCAGAGCCACGAATTGCGTTGTGCGGCGCACATTCATGAAAGCCTGCACGGCGCGCAACAGCACCTGCTGTTCGATACTGACGAGACCCGCGCGGGTAGCCAGCACGGTCTCCTTGGCGGCGTCGATCTGGAAGCGGCTTCGCCCCGCATCATAGAGGAGCAGGCTTGCGATGATACCGATATTCGCTTCCGTCTCGGCGAAACTGTTGGTGAATTGCCCTGTGCCGACCTTGCCGAACCTGCGGGTGACATCCGCCGACCAGGACAGGATCGGGCGCAGACTGGAGACCGCGAGCGCCACGTCCTCGTCGGCTGCGCGCAGCAACGCGCGGTTCTGCTCGAGCAGCCCGCTGTGCTCATAGGCACCGGCCATTGCATCGGCGAGGGTCTCTGCCCGGAGCGGTGCGGCAAGACAGATGCTCATGCTCGCCCCGACCATGATCACCTTGAGAAAACGCTTCATCTTTCCGCCCCTTGCTGCCACCCTGCCCGCTCCCGCGCGTTCAGAAAGTGAACACCGGATGTTTCTCGAAGCCCGGCAGAACCGGCGCTCCGGCATTGAAGGAAAACCGCCACGACATCGCACCATCGACCTTGTATCCGATACGAACCACACCCAGTGCCCCCTCCATGAAGAGACAGGCCATGCGCCCGTCTTCCTTCAACTGATCGATCAGCGCCTGCGGCAGTTCCTCCACCGCCCCCTCCAGGACGACGACATCATAGGGCCCATGCTCGGGCGCACCCTCTGTCAGCGGCCCGCGATGCACAACCACATTGTCAGCGCCATGCTCCGACAACAGAGCCTGCGCTTCAGCGGCCATCGCCTCGTCTTCTTCCACACTGATCACAAGCTGTGCCAGTCGCGCCATGACAGCCGATGAATAGCCAAGGCCCGCGCCGATATCGAGGACCAGATCATCCGCTGCAATCTCAAGCGCGTCGAGCATCTTGGCCAATGTGCGCGGCTCGAGGATGACCCGCCCCTCGCCCAGATCAAGGTTTTCGCCCATATAGGCGGCCTCGCGCAAAGGGGCCGGCACAAATGCCTCGCGCGGCACGGCGAGCATCGCATCGATGATGGGAAATTTCGTCACATCCGAAGGCCGGATCTGCGTATCCACCATCATCACACGGCGGCGGGCATAGTCGGTCATTGGCAAGGCTCGTCCATATGGCATGCTGGGCTCAAGTTTTGACACAGAACCGGAGAGGCGACAATGGCCTAGATCAGTCTGACGCACCGGGATTGACTTGCATGGGACAGGACGATCAGCTATCCGATGTCGACCACAGGGCTGGGCGAGTTGGCGGAGTGGTGACGCAGCGGATTGCAAATCCGTGTACACCGGTTCGATTCCGGTACTCGCCTCCAATCATTCAATGACTCGTGTTCTGCCAGCGACCCATCCGGGCGTTTATCGAAACGGGTGGTGGAAGATCACAGCTCGTCCTGTTTTGCTCAAACCGTTGTGCGCGCCAGGGTCACTCTCAATCAGCCTCAGCCACCCTGCACCAAGCCGCGCATCGCTGGGCCGCGGCGCGGCGACCGGGCGGTGGGTCGGCAGCGCTTTATGGTGCCACATCCGCAAGATCTATGATCGGCGCGCTTACGGATGCCAAATCGCCGGGCCGTGGGAGCGGCCCAGCGATGCGCGCCGGCCTGCGGCCTTTGCTCCGCGCAGGGACAAGAGGGCCATCGGGGGTGCTCCAAGCCAATCGGATGCGCAACCCTCGGCTTAACCGTCCACCCGAATCACCGCATTGGCCGGATCATAGGGGCTGTCACAGGTCACTGTTGCGGGCCAGAGCTTGTCCTGCATTCTGACCATGAGCGCGGTGCCCTCCACGGCGAGATCAGGCTTCACATAACCAAGCCCGATGGACTTCCCGAAAGCCACGGAGTAGCCGCCCGAGGTCAAGCGGCCCACACGCTCGCCTTCTTGCGTGTAAAGCGCCTCACGCCCCCATGGGTCAGCGTCCTCGGGGCCGTCGATCAGCAGGGTGCAGCATTTCACGCGCACACCGGTCTCGACCAGCCTGGCCTTGCCGTGAAACTCCTTTTCGAGATCGACAAAGCGCGGCAGGTCGGCCTCAAGCGGCGTTGCATCGCGGCCCAGTTCATTGCCGAACGCGCGGTAGCTCTTTTCCTGGCGCAGCCAGTTCTGCGCGCGCGCACCCACCAACTTCATGCCATGGGGCTTGCCCGCTTCCTCGAGCAGGTCGAAAAGATAGTTCTGCATCTCGATCGGGTGATGCAACTCCCACCCCAACTCGCCCGTATAGGCCACACGGATGGCATTGACCGGGCACATGCCCAGCTCGATCTGACGGGCCGAAAGCCAGGGGAAACGCTTGTTCGTCAACGCGGTCGCGGGGTCGGCATCGCGGATGACCTCGCGCAGCACATCGCGCGATTTCGGCCCGGCAATGGCAAAGACGCCCCATTGAGTCGTCACATCCTGAATCTCGACATAGCCGAAGGCTTCCGCCTTGTCCTCGGCGGCCTTGCGCAGATAATCGGCGTCGTACTCGGTCCAGGCACCGGCGGAGACAAGGTAATACTCGTGCTCCTTGAGGCGCACGATGGTGTATTCCGTGCGCGTCGTACCCTGCTCGGTCAGCGCGTAGGTCAGGTTGATCCGGCCCACGCGGGGCAGCTTGTTGCAGGTGAACCAATCGAGAAAAGCGGTCGCCCCCGGCCCTTTCACCAGATGCTTGGTAAAGGCGGTGGCGTCAATCAGGCCGACGCCCTCGCGCACGGCCCTGGCCTCCTCGACCGCAAACTCCCACCAACCACCGCGGCGGAAGCTGCGCGCGTCATGGTCAAAACTCTCGGGTGCATCAACCGGGCCGTAGTAATTCGGCCGTTCCCAGCCATTCACCCAGCCGAACTGCGCGCCCCGGGCCTTCTGCCTGTCATAGGCGGGCGCGGTGCGCAGCGGGCGGCACGCCTCGCGCTCCTCATCGGGGTGATGCAGGATATAGACATGCGCATAGGCTTCCTCGTTCTTGCGCGCGGCGAAATCCGTTGTCATCCAGGACTGCGAATAACGCTTGGGATCGAGGCTTGCCATGTCGATCTCGGCTTCGCCCTCGACCATCATCTGCGCCATGTAATAGCCGGTGCCCCCCGCAGCGGTGATCCCGAAGGAGAAGCCCTCGGCCAGCCACATGTTGCGAAGCCCCGGCGCGGGGCCGACCAGCGGGTTGCCATCGGGCGTGTAGCAGATGGGGCCGTTATAGTCGTCCTTCAGGCCGGCGGTTTCCGAGGACGGCAGGCGATGGATCATCGACATGTATTCCTCTTCGATCCGCTCCAGATCGAGCGGAAAGAGATCGGCGCGGAAGCTGTCGGGCACGCCATACTCGAACCGCGCAGGCGCGCCGAACTCATAAGGGCCGAGAATCCAACCGCCCCGCTCTTCGCGCACATACCATTTGGCATCGGCATCGCGCAGCACCGGGTGCTCCGCACCGCCCGCCGCGCGGTACTCGACAAGGGCCGAATCGGGCTCGGTCACGATGAACTGGTGCTCCACCGGGATCGCGGGTGTCTTGATCCCGAGAAGCTTCGCCGTGCGCTGGGCATGGTTGCCGCTCGCGGTGACCACATGTTCGGCACTCACCACGATCTGCTCTTCGGAGGCCACGAGATTGCCGCCCTTCTCCACCATCCTGGTGAGCGTGACAGCCCAGTGATCACCCTTCCACTCGAAGGCGTCCGCCTGCCATTTCCGCTCGATCATCACCCCGCGCTGGCGCGCGCCCTTGGCCATGGCCATGGTGACATCGGCCGGATTGATATAGCCATCCGTGGGGTGATAGATCGCGCCGACAAGATCATCGGTGCGCACCAGCGGCCAGCGCTCCTTGATCTGCGCAGGCGTCATCCACTCATAGGGCACATCGCAGGTCTCGGCTGTGGCGGCATAGAGTTGATACTCATCCATCCGTTCCTGCGTCTGCGCCATGCGCAGATTGCCCACTACCGAAAAGCCTGCATTAAGCCCCGTTTCGGCTTCAAGCTGCTTGTAGAAATCCACCGAATACTTGTGGATATGGGTGGTCGCGTAGGACATGTTGAAAAGCGGCAGAAGCCCGGCCGCGTGCCAGGTGGAGCCGCTGGTCAACTCGTCGCGCTCGATCAGCATCACATCCTGCCAGCCGGCCTTGGCCAGATGATACGCGATGGACGTACCGACGGCACCACCGCCGACGACAAGCGCTTTGACTTGGGTTTTCATTTGACGCGACTCCCCTCAGACAGGATGTGATCGTGCCCTTCTAGCAGCTACATGAATCGGCGCACCGTCCAGCCGACCTTTCCCGGCGCAAAACCGACCTGTTTCGGCTGCGCGCCGGGGCAAGATGTCTCATTCGCCAAGCGCAATGCCTTCACGGCGCGGATCGGCCCCGCCCTTGAGCATGCCGCCCACGGAAATCGCGTGCAGGCCGGAGGTCATGTCGGTCTCGTTGATCTCATAACCCATGGCGCTCAGCGCCGGGGCCAGCGCCTCGGCCTCCGTAGCCGCCTCCAGATCATAGGGGCCGAACCGGTTGACCAGATGCGGCAGATTGATGGCCGCTTGCACATCGAGCCCCCAGTCGAGATGAGCGATGATCGTCTTGGCGACATAGCCGATGATGCGGCTGCCCCCGGGGCTGCCCAGCACCAGCACCGGCACATCATCCTTGAGCACGATCGTCGGCGCCATGGAGGAGCGCGGGCGCTTGGCCGGTGCCACCCGATTGGCCACCGGCATGCCGTCCACATGGGACCGGAAGGAGAAATCGGTCAGTTGATTGTTGAGCAGAAAGCCGTTCACCATCAGATGCGAGCCGAACGCCATCTCGATCGT
Organism: Roseovarius sp.; assembly: GCA_007125415.1. Taxonomy (GTDB): domain Bacteria; phylum Pseudomonadota; class Alphaproteobacteria; order Rhodobacterales; family Rhodobacteraceae; genus Roseovarius. The sequence goes on along the minus strand of SLDH01000329.1, from coordinate 4,288 downwards.
GCTCGTCATGGAAAGCGCGTTGCCATAGCGGTCAATGATCGAGATATGCGTGGTGCCCGGACGCTCAGGTGTCAGGTCGTCGGCAAGGTTCAGGCTGTGGTCGAACTCGGGCCTGCCGGGTGAAACCTCCGGCAAGGCATCATCCCCGCGCAGAAGGGCGGCGCGCTCGACGAGATAGCGCCGCGCCAGCAGCCCCTCCACCGGCACCGGCACATGGTCACTATCGGCCACATACCGCCCCCGGTCGGCAAAGGCGAGGCGGCTCGCATCGCCGATCAACCGCCAGGCCTCGACATCGTCCGGACCCATGGATGCCAGATCAAAAGGCTCCAGAAGCCCCAGTATCTGCCCCACCGCCAGCCCCCCCGACGAAGGCGGCCCCATTCCGCAGACAGCATGCTCACGGTAGTCGATGCAGACGGGCGCGCGCTCCCTGACCCGGTAAATGGAGAGATCGAGCAGGCTCAGGAGTCCGGCATTCCCGTGACCCTCCCGAACGGTCCGCACGATATCCTCGGCAAGAGGCCCGTGGTAGAAAATACCCGCACCCTCCTGCGCCATCCGGCGCAGGGTGGCCGCATATTCAGGGTTGCGCAGGCGATCGCCCGCCGCCAGCGGCACACCGCCCGGCAGAAAATACCCGCTTGTCACAGGATGCTCGGCCAGCCACTCCGCGCTCCATTCCACCAGCCCCTCCAGCCGCGGCGTGACCACGAAACCCTCCTCCGCAAGGGTGATGGCCTCGGCAAAAAGGCTCTCCCAGGGCGCCCGGCCCCAGCGCCCATGCGCCTCCGCCATCAACGCCGGCAACCCGGGCACGCCCACCGAGCGACCGCCCACAATCGCCTCGAAAAATCCGAGGGGCGTGCCGTCTGCCTCCTGAAACAGGCGCGGGTTCGCCTCCAGCGGCGCCGCCTCGCGCCCATCCAGTGTGGTCAGTTTGCCACTCAAGCCATCATACCAGACCAGAAAGCCCCCGCCCCCAAGGCCCGAACTCTGCGGCTCCACCAGCCCCAGGACAACCTGCACCGCCACCATCGCATCGGCCGCCGTTCCGCCTTCGGCCAACACCCGCGCGCCGGCCTCGCTGGCCAGCGGATGCGCCGCGACCACCATCCACTCGTCAGCCTCCATCGGCACACCGCGCGCTTTGCGCGCCTGCGCCTCCATGACCGCCGCCGACCCGCTGACCAGCCCGGCCCCCGCAGCTTCCGGAGCCACCTCATCCGCCGCCTCCTGCGCGGGCGCCATGCCGGCCAGCATGACCACGCAACACACCAGCCATTTCTGCATCACCCTGCCTTTCACTGTTCCGAAAATACTCAAAAGAACCGCCCCTTCGACCGCGCAGGCGTCACAGCAGCGCCGGAACCACCTGATCCGGCGGCCGGTGACCATCCTGAAAGGTCTTGATGTTCAGGAGCACCTTCTCGCCCATTTCCAGCCGGCCTTCCTCGGTGGCCGAGGCCATATGCGGCAAGAGCACGACATTGCTCAGCGCACGCAAGCGCGGGTTGATCTTCGCACCACGCTCATAGACATCGAGCCCCGCACCGGCGATTTCGCCTGCCCGCAACATCCGGGTCAGGGCATTCTCATCGATCACCTCGCCGCGTGACGTGTTGACGATCACCGCCTCGGGTTTCATCAGTTTGAGGCGGCGTGCATTCAGCAGGTGGAACGTGGCAGGGGTATGCGGGCAATTGACGCTGATCACGTCCATCCGTGCCACCATCTGGTCAAGGCTCTCCCAGTAGGCGGCGGCCAGTTCCGCTTCGGTTTCGGGGCGCAACCGACGGCGGTTGTGATAATGTATCTGCATCCCGAAGGCGGCGGCGCGCCGGGCCACGGCCTGGCCGATCCGCCCCATCCCGAGGACCCCGAGGCGCCGCCCCGTCAGCCGCCGGCCCAGCAAGGCGGTGGGAGACCAGCCCTGCCAGTCGCCGCCCTGCATCAAGGAGAGCCCCTCGGGGATTCGCCGCGTGACGGCCAGCATGAGTGCCATGGCCATGTCGGCCGTGTCATCCGCCGAGACACCGGGCGTGTTCGAGACGAGGATGCCGTGCGCACGCGCGGTGGCCAGGTCGATATGATCCACACCCGCGCCATAATTCGCGATCAGCTTCAATCGTCCCGCGGCCTGTGCGATCAGCGTCGCATCCAGCCTGTCATTCAGCGTCGGCACCAGCACATCCGCGCTGCGGGCCGCCTCGATCAATGCCGTGCGGGACAAGGGCGCGTCGGTGTCCCGCAGCCGCGTGTCGAAGAGTTCGGCCAGTCTGCGCTCCACCGGTTCGGGCAAGCGTCGCGTTACGACCACACTCAGACGTGCAAATGACATCACAGGCCTCCGTCAGTCTTTTCAAGACCCCCCGTTGGTGCCAGACTGGAACAGGATGGCAGCGGACACAAGAACGCCGCGCCCGAACTCGAGCAGATAACGGATATGCGCCGATGAAATCCCTCACTCTCTGCGCCCTTGCGTTGAGCCTGATCATTTCCCTGTCAGCGCTGCCCGCCCCGGCACAGGACAAGGGGCCGGTCACCAACCTGCCCTTGCCACGCTTCGTGTCGATGAAGGCGGCTGAGGCCAATGTGCGCCGCGGGCCAAGCCTTACCCATCGGATCGACTGGGTGTTCAAGCGCCGCGACATCCCGCTGGTGATCACCGCAGAACATGGCCACTGGCGGCGCGTGGAGGATCGTGAAGGCGCCGGCGGCTGGGTTCATTATTCGCTGCTCTCGGGCGTGCGGACGGCGATCGTCGAAGAGGATATGCTGGACCTCATGTCGCGACCCGAGGCGGCCGGGCATATCGTGGCCCGGCTGGAGCGCGGGGTGATCGCCCGGATCGATCGCTGCGCACCCGACTGGTGCCGCCTGAACGTCGGCGGCCACAGGGGATGGGCCAGCAAGAGCGCACTCTGGGGCGTGCGACCCGATGAAATTCTCGATTGAACGGCTTGCGCAACCGCATCAGTCGGCTGATCTGTCAGGGTGAATTCCGGGCAGGTCCCGGGCAGTTTTTTTGATTTCGACCCTTGCGTGAGCCCACGACGCGCGATAATTAGCGCCGTGGTCATGGGATGTAGCCAAGTGGTAAGGCAACTGTTTTTGGTACAGTGTACCGTAGGTTCGAATCCTACCATCCCAGCCACCCGTTTCCTGCCCAATCGAACATGGATCAAGCGGGCGAAGACTGCTCGCAAAATGCCCCGGTTGATGCCCCACTTCCGGTGCGGGAATAGGTATGACGAGTCGGGTGCCCAAGTTTGTCGAGTGCCAAGACGGCCAGCTCAAGCAGGCTGGTCTGCACCACCCTGCGCAAATGGCTCAAGGCCACCCTCGAGCATGGCGTCTCGGCTGGCGAAGACGGGGAAATCAGTCAGCCACAATGTCCGTCATACTTCATCGGCCAAACCGATCTCACGGCGAAGCCCTAAAAGGTGCAGATGCTTCGGCCAGTTCGCGTTCCAGTTTCTGCCGCTCCGCGGCGCGTGGTTTCGCGAAACCGGCAAGGAGCAGATAGGCAACCGGTGTCAGGTAGAGTGTGAACAGCGTGGCCAGTCCCAGCCCGCCCACGATCACCCAACCGAGTGCCTCGCGCGCTTCCGCCCCTGCACCTGAAGACAGGATCAGTGGAACACCGCCCAGAACGGTCGATGTCATGGTCATCATGACAGGGCGCAGACGGATCGTCGATGCGTCAAAAATGGCGTCACGCACGGTCTCTCCCTTGTCGCGCAACTGATTGGCGAATTCCACGATCAGGATGCCGTTCTTGGCCATGATCCCGATCAGCATCACCAGTCCGATCTGGGAATAGACATTCAGGCTCAGCCCCGTGAGTGACAGCGAAAGTATCGCGCAGGCCAGCCCCAGCGGCACCGTCGCCATCACCACCACCGCCGAGATGAAGCTCTCGAACTGCGCCGCAAGAACCAGGAACACCACCAGCAGCGCGAAACCGAAGATCAGCAGGATGCCGGCCGAGGTCTCGTCCAGCGTCGCCGCCTCGGCCAGCGGCACGATGCGCGAGCCGGGCTCGAGCACCTCTTCCCCCATCGCCTGCACCAGCGCCAGCGCATCGCCCAGCGCGGTCTCGGGCGTCAGCGATGCGGTGATGCCCACCGCGCGCATCTGTGCCTCGCGAGTAAGCTCGGGGGCGATGGCGCGTTCCTCCAGCGAGACGAAGCTCGACAGCGGCTGCATCTGCCCGTTCTCGGCGCGCAGGAAGATGCGCTCCAGATCGGTCGGGTCGCGCACCGGGTTCGAGGTTGACAGCATG
>SLDH01000253.1 GCA_007125415.1 Roseovarius sp. | reverse complement strand
TGGTGGCGTAGAACAGCACATGCGGCTTGGCCGAGAACGGATCGCGCAGCACCCGCAGGTCCGGGCGTTCGGCCACCGTGTAACCCGCTGCGAAGTCACCGAAGGCGATGGCCATCGCATCCGTGGCGATATCCGGCATGTCCTCGGCAATGAGAACCGGATAGCCCAGCAGGCGCGCCGGCTCACCGGCGGCAAGCCCGTCAGCCCACAGGAAGCGGCCATCGGCATCCTTCATCTTGCGCACGGTGCCCGCGGTTTTCGAGTTCATGACGAAGGTGCCATTGGCCCGGTATTGCGCGCCCAGCGCATAGACCAGATCGATCAGAGCGTCAGCCTCATCGAAGGCACCGTTGGCCCCTGTCGGCACGTAGCCCAGGTTGCCCCAGGTCCAGACATCATCATCAACGGAAGGATGCGTCAGGAAACCTCTGGGCTTGTCCAGCCCATCGCCCGCCACAAAGGCCGAGGCTTCCGCACGCGCGAATTTGTCCGCGATGCGTCCGGCAAGCCAGGATTCAACGTCGAACGCACTGTCGTCCAGCAAGCGTTGCGACGCCTTGGGCAGCGCCGAGAGCTCGTGCAGCGGAATGCTGATACGATCGATCGCGGGCGTCCCCGTCTCGGTCACGGCGGTTGTCTCGGTCGCCCATCCATGGCCCACGTCGCTATGATCGATCAGCACGTCATAGCTGGTGGCATCCACGCTGACGACATTCGCGATGGCACGGATCGAGGCCGTAGAGGAGAGGGTGGACTTGATCATTGCAGCAGTCTGCGGATCCACCAGATAGCCGCCATCTGCGGCCACGGTCGTGGAAAGCGCCTTTTCCTCCAGCGCCAGCCCGCGCAGCGCGTCATCATCGCCCGAGCGCAGATAGGCGTTGAACGCCTTCTGATGCGGGGCCTCACCTTCCGCGGCACGGGCCAGAACAGGGCGGGCCGCGGCAGTCTGGGACTTGCGTTCGAACATGGTCATCTTCTCTTCTTGCTGTTGCAGTTTCTTTTGAATATTCGCCTGAAAGGCTCTGATATCGCTCATGAAATCTGTGACTGCAGATTTCACTTCGGCCACCGGAGACATGTCTCCACCGGGCCGAGACTTCACCTCGGTCTTGCTCATCATTCGGTCCTTCGGGTTAGGGGTGGTCGTTCAGGCGCTACATCTGCGCCAGCTCCTGTCGCGCGGCATGGAAAGCCTGCGCCAGATCCTGCAGGGCAGCGGCATCGAGCGTCTCGCCCTTGGCCCCGACCCGCGCCGTCGGCAGCATCGGAAAGGTCACCAGTGACACCTCCCACAACTCCAACTCGGTGAGGAGCCTCTGGCCCTTCTCGCTCTTTGTGGCCCGAAGCGTGCGGTAGCCGATGCTCAGCCCGTCAATGGCACCCGCCGCGATCAGCGCCGCAGCTTCTCGCGCGCGCGCCACCTCTTTCAGCAGGTGGCCCCTCACGTGAAGCCCGATCTCGTCCTCACGCACCTCGTCCCAGACACCGATGGGCTGGGCCGGATCATGCTGCCACAGCATCTTTACCTGACGCCCTTCCGACGCCAGCCGCCCGAGGGATGCGGCATAGGCGCCCCGCGCCACCACATCACCGGACTGATCAGGCGTGCCGAAGCGGCTTGCATAGCCTTCGAGCATCCATTCATCCCGCACGGTCACCTCCGCCTCGAAACGGCAGAACTTGTGCTCGAGATCTGTCTCGCCCTGCATGTCTTTCTCCTTACCTCGGCGCGCCGCTCGGACGCTTGCTTTCCCCAGGGGTGTCCGCATCAAAGCCGGAACACGCCCCCTTGCATCATGAACGACATCAGCGCTCCGATGATGGCCGCAATGATCAGCCAGACCAGCCGCGTCATATGCCCGTCGATCCTGTCCAACCGCCGGTCGATATGATTGAACCGTGCGTCCATGAACTTGCGTTTTTCTTCACTGACCGCGCGCTCCGTCTCCATCGCTGCAACAGAAAGCTCCAGCGAGGTCAGCCGCTTTTCCACATGACGAAACATGGTCTGGGTGCTCTCGAACGACGCGTAGACCTGCGTCACGCTGACCGGGTCATCGGGCTCGCTCATGCGTCATCGCCTTCTTCCAATGGGGGCAACCCCAGCATTTGGCGCTTTTCGGCATCCGTGAGAAAATCCGCCCCGGCGATACGGCTCCACTGGGCATCACGCTCGGCCGAGAGCGCGGGCACCTGATCCATGTCGGGTTTCAGCACCAGCGTCTCTCCGGTGAAGCCGGAAAGCCAGAAGCCGAGACTCGCCGTCACCCGTTGCGCCATCGGCAACACGGTCTGCCGGTAGAAGGCGCGGTTGGCCTCCTGGTAATTGGCATAGGTCGCATCCCCCGGCACCCCCAACAGCATCGGCGGCACCCCGAAGGCCAGCGCGATTTCCCGCGCGGCGCTTTCCTTGGTCTTCTGAAATTCCATGTCCGACGGGCTGAAACCCATCGGCTTCCAGTCAAGCCCGCCTTCGAGCAGCATGGGCCGCCCGGCATTACGCGCGCCCTGATGATGGCTCTCCATCTCGCTCACCAGCCGGTCATACTGATCCGTCGAAAGGGTGCCCTGTCCTTCGGCGCCCTTGAAGACGATCGCGCCCGAAGGCCGCGCTGCATTGTCGAGAAGCGCCTTTGACTAGCGTGATGCGGAGTTATGCACATCCACCGCCTGCGCCGCCGCCTGAAGCGGCGAGAGACCGTAGTGATCATCCTGCGGATGGAAACTCCTCACATGACAGATCACCGGGTGCCCGGCACTCACGTCAAACCGGTGCTTGCGCCCGCCAACCGCGTATTCATAACCCACAGGCCAGCCATCCTGGCCGGGGATCACGCTCATCCGGTCGCTGCGCAGCACATGCAACTCCGCCGGTGCGCCCACGTCACCGCTAACCGCCTCGACATAGCCATTACCGCTCAGCAGAATCTGGGCGTAGAGAGCTTCGAGCAACTCGGCCCGTCCCTGGGCCGGGTTGGGGCGGGCGATCACGTCGAGTAGCGGATGACAGGCAAAACGGGTCTCTTCACATTGCAATACGAGTGGCAGCGCGGCGGCGGCCTCGGCAATCATCTTGACGCAGCGAAATCCCACCGGATTGCCGACAAACCCCGTGCGCGTCAACGAGGCCCCGTCGCGCGGGCTCCACGCCACCCGCCCCGCCCCAGGCCATGCGATCACCCGTCCACTGGCGCTCGCCTTGGCTTCGGGCACCGATGCGGCGACGCTGACGTCACGACGGAAGAAATTACTGATCATCCGCTCTTGCTCCTTGCTCACGCTTCCTGCCCGGGTCAGATCACCGGATGTCCGGTGTCACCTGTCCCGCTCGAAGGGCATCAGACGTCCAAAGCCTTAAGAAAGGTAAAGCGCACCGCGCGCTCTCTCCGGCCGCCCATGCAGCGCAGGTCGATGGTCCGAAAAGACTTTATGAAAAACTTTCAATTCCCGGCCTGTGGCCTGTGCCGTCGTGAGCGGATAAATTGAAATGGTCGCTGAGCGCTTGCATGAAGTCGAAAATCGACCCCGCGCCGCGCCGCCGGTGCCCTATTGAGGGGCAACCGCTCAAGAGGATTCGACCATGGTTGATGTCACGATCGTATATTGGCGCGATATTCCGGCACAGGTGATTGTCGGCAAGGGTCGTCGCGGCGCCAAGGTTCAGTTGCCGGAGCGATTCGAGCAGGCCATCGACCGTGCCGCCATGAAAACGGGCGCGGCGGAAACAGATGATTATCTCGCCGAATGGCGCAAGGCCGCGCCCTACCCCGTCGAGGGAGACGCCGAGACGGTCGCCGCAACCGAAGCGGCAAGGCTTGACACGGAATATGATCAGGAACGCATCAAGGGGTTGATCGCCAATGGCGGTTGGGCCAGCAACGACGCCCCGGAAACCAGCGACAATCGGGCCGGTGACGGCCAGACATGAGCAAACGCTCTCTATGGGAGGCCACAATGGCTTTGTTGAATTTCCGCAGACGTGAAAAGACTGCCGAGACCCCGCTAAACGGGAATATCGAGGCGCTGCTCGATGGCTATTCCATCGAGGTGATGCCTCGCACGGCCGAAAAGGTCGAGGATTTCCGCGATCTGCTGCCGCGTGGCACCCGTGTCTATATCGCTCATATCGAAGGCACGCCCATCGAGGACATGATCGCCACCGCTAAGCGCGTGGCGGGTGAAGGTTACAAGGTGATGCCGCATTTTCCCGCGCGGATCATCAAGGATCAGGCCACGCTCGCCGACTGGATCGCACGCTATCAGGGCGAGGCCGGTGTCGATCAGGCGCTCCTGCTTGCGGGCGGCGTGGAGAAACCGCATGGTGCGTTCCATAGCTCCATGCAGCTTCTGGAAAGCGGCGAATTCGGCAAGGCCGGGTTCAAGCGGTTGCACGTGGCCGGCCACCCCGAAGGCAACAAGGACATCGACCCCGATGGCAGCCGCAAGAATGTCGATGCGGCGTTGCGCTGGAAACAGAAATTCTCCGAATCCAGCGATGCCGAAATGGCGCTCGCCACGCAATTCGCCTTTGATCCGGGCCCGATCATCAAATGGGCGGATGATCTGAAGGCAGCCGGCATCACGCTGCCCATCCATATCGGCATCGCCGGCCCGGCAAAGCTGCAGACGCTGATCAAGTTCGCCATCGCCTGCGGCGTGGGCCCCTCGCTCAAGGTCTTGCAGAAACGTGCGATGGATGTCTCCAAGCTGCTTCTGCCCTATGAGCCGACAGATGTGATCCGCGCGCTGGCCGATCACAAGGCCGCAAATCCCGACTTCAACATCACCAATGTGCATTTCTTTCCGCTGGGCGGAATCAAGAGCAACGCCACATGGGCAATCGAAAATGGCGGCGCCTCTGCCGTGCCCGCCAACCAACAAGGATAAGACATGACCCGCACCATCGTCGAAAGCAAAACCAGGACCGCCGTGATCGGCTTTGACGAGCCGTTCTGTGTCATTGGTGAGCGGATCAACCCCACCGGCCGCAAGAAACTGGCCGCGGAACTCGAGGCTGGCGATTTCTCAACGGTGGAATCCGACGCCGTGGCGCAAGTAGCCGCGGGTGCCACCGTGCTCGATGTGAATGCCGGGGTGGTCTATAATTCCAACCCCAACCCGAACGAGACCGAGCCTCCGCTGATGACGAAGATGATCGAGCTTGTGCAGGGCCTTGTTGATGTGCCGCTGTGCATCGACAGTTCCGTGCCGGAAGCACTCGAAGCCGGGCTACAGATCTGCGAGGGACGCCCCCTGCTCAATTCGGTCACCGGCGAAGAGGATCGGCTCGAATTCGTGTTGCCACTGGTAAAGAAATACAACGTGCCGGTCGTTGCAATCTCCAACGATGACACGGGTATTTCCGAAGACCCGGATGTCCGCTTCGCCGTCGCCAGGAAGATCGTGGAACGCGCCGCCGATTTCGGCATCCCTGCGCATGACATCGTGGTCGATCCGCTGGTCATGCCCATCGGCGCCATGGGCACCGCCGGCCAGCAGGTCTTTACCCTCGTCCGCCGCCTGCGCGAGGAACTGGGCGTCAACACCACCTGCGGTGCCTCGAATATCAGCTTCGGCCTCCCGAACCGCCATGGCATCAACAATGCCTTCCTGCCCATGGCCATGGGCGCGGGCATGACCAGCGCCATCATGAATCCCATCGCCCTGCCGGTAAAGCAGTCCGAGATCGACGCCAAGAAGGCCGAAGTGGCCGCCACCGGGATGATCATCCCCGAAGATATGGATGATGAAACCTTCTGCCAGCTTTTCGGCCTCGGCAGCACCAAGCCGCGCGCGGGCAAGGAGATGGAGGCGATCATGGCCGCCAACTTCCTGACCAACAATGACCCGCATGGCGGAAACTGGATCAAGTTCAACAAGGCCCCGCCCAAACCGGGCGAAGAAGTGCGCTCCGGCGGTCGTGCCGGCTCGCGGAGCCGCCGCCGCAGGGCCTGAGGCCCACACGGCTCTCCACGCCCGTGTGCAAGCACGGGCCGCGCCCACCGTCTCGCCCGGGCGGCGACCGACCCTCCCCCCCGGGAGGGCGCATTGCAACCGTGCAAGAAGCACAACGGTTTGAGTGTCTTGGCTGCCACAAAGCACCGTCGCCCCGGCGTGGTGAAGCGCCCACCCAGGGTCGGGCGCGTCCCTCTGCGCATCGGCCCAGCAACGGGAGAAGAAAAGTTTCCCTGCAAAGTTTCAGTCGATTTCCTTTTCAGCAACCTGCTAAAGCCCTTGGTAAACTCCGAGCCGGCCCCGCGCCACTGACGGTCAGCCAGAACAGAAATCTACCGTCAGAGTGAGTTGGCCAAAACCATTCGGTTTTTCCAAGAGCCGATCCGCGACCGTCCGAAGAGACCTTGCCTTTGCCCGCCAAGGATGGGATTTGGCAGGCATGGAACAGAACAACGACACCCCCATCGCCCTCGTGACCGGCGCCTCCCGGGGCCTCGGGGCCGCCATGGCCGAAGCGTTGGCCGCCACTCATCACATTGTGGCTGTCGCCCGCACCACCGGCGCTCTCGAGGAGCTGGATGACCGCATTCAGGCCAAGGGCGGCAGCGCGACGCTGGCGCCCATGGACATAAGCCACCTCGATGCCATGGCCCAGCTTTGCCGCTCCATTCATGACCGCTGGAGCGGCGTGGATATCTGGGTGCATGCGGCGATCCATGTCGCCCCCCTCACCCCGGCGAGCCATCTCGATCAACGGGATTGGGAAAGATCCGTTGCGGTGAACGTTACTGCCACGGGCCAGTTGATCCCCTTCATCGCCCCGCTGCTGGGCGAGAGCGGCCGCGCACTCTTTTTCGAAGATGATCACGCGGGACGCAAATTCTACGCCAGCTATGGGGCCACGAAAGCCGCTCAGATCGCGCTCGCACGCTCCTGGCAGGCCGAAAGCGTCAAGACCGGTCCCGCCGTTCATGTGCTCACCCCAAAGCCCATGCCCACCGCGACGCGGGCGCGCTTCTTCCCCGGCGAGGCATCAGACAAACTTGCCGATCCCCATCAGGAGGCCGCGCGCCTTCTGGCCGAAATCTGATCTTCACAGGCCAGGCGCTGCGCCGCCCCCGCGCGGTCCGGCTTTGTCTTGCTCCCCGGGAAGGGCCTCGCTACTAACGCAACATAAACATGGAGGAGCACAGCCTTGCGCATTCTCATCACCAATGACGACGGCATTTCCGCACCTGGCCTTGCCGTGCTGGAAGAGATTGCCAATGACCTTGCAGGAGCGAATGGCGAGGTCTGGGTTGTCGCGCCGGCTTTCGAGCAATCCGGCGTCGGACATTGCATCTCCTACACCCGCCCGATGATGATCTCGAAAATGGCCGAGAGGCGCTATGCCGCCGAAGGCAGCCCCGCGGATTGCGTGCTTGCCGGGCTGCATGACGTAATGAAGGATGCCCCGCCCGATCTGGTGCTGTCCGGCGTGAACAGGGGCAACAATGCCGCCGAAAACGCGCTCTACTCGGGCACCGTGGGCGGCGCGATGGAGGCGGCCCTGCAGGGTCTGCCCGCCGTGGCGCTGAGCCAGTATTACGGCCCTGCGGTCAATGGCCTTGATGATCCTTTCGAGGCATCGCGCCAGCATGGGCTTGCCACCCTTCGCACCCTTCTCGAGAAAGGGGTTTGGACGAAGGATGATTACGGCATCTTCTACAATATCAACTTTCCACCCGTGGCCGCGGCCGATGTGAAGGGTATCCGCGCCACAAGGCAAGGTTTCCGTCGTGACATGGGTTTCGGCGTACAGCCCCATGTGGCCCCCTCCGGCCGTCGCTTCCTGTGGGTCACCGGCGCGCCGCAACAGCAACCCACTTCGCCCGGATCAGACGCGGACATGAACCTCAAGGGGTATATTTCCGTAACGCCCATGCGCGCCGATCTGACCGCACATGACGCGCTGGAGGCGCTGCGGGCCATCGAATGAGTGAAAGCCCCGAAGATATCGCCCAACGCAAGATGCAGTTTCTCTTCGCGCTTCGCTCACGCGGCGTCACGGACAGCAATGTGCTCAATGCCATGGAGCGGGTGGATCGGGGTCACTTCATTCGCGGCACTTTCGCCGAACGCGCCTATGATGACATGCCCCTGCCGATTGCCTGCGGACAGACCATCAGCCAACCATCCGTGGTAGGGCTCATGACACAGGCGCTGAGGTTGACAGGGCGCGACAAGGTGCTCGAGGTTGGCACGGGCTCGGGCTATCAGGCCGCGATCCTGAGCCTTCTCGCAAGGCGTGTCTACACGGTTGATCGTCACCGACGGCTCGTGGCCGATGCAAATGCCACCTTCCGGCAGCTGGATCTGACCAATATCACCGCGCTCACCGTGGATGGCAGCTTCGGCCTGCCCGATCAGGCCCCGTTCGACCGCATTCTCGTGACCGCCGCCGCCGAAGACCCGCCGGGGCCACTTCTGGCACAGCTCAAGCCCGGTGGCATCATGGTGGTGCCGGTGGGCCAGTCGGATGCCGTGCAACATCTGATTCGCGTCACCCGCACCGAAACCGGATTTGATTATGACGAACTCTTGCCGGTTCGCTTTGTCCCGCTCGTGGAGGGGCTAGGCCGCGATACCTAAAACGTGTAACATCAATACCAACGACAAGGCCCCGGTAAACAAGGGGTGAAGAGAGGACCCATCGAGATGAGACTGCACCTGAGCAAAGCGTCACTTCTGGCCGGATCCGCCACCCTGGCGCTTGCCGCCTGTGATCAGCCCCTTGATCTGGACATGCGCGGCATGTTCGGTGACGCCCCCAGCACCGCCGAGGCGGCACGCAATGCCACCGCCCCACGCCCCACACCCGACAGCCGCGGCATCATCTCCTATCCGGGCTATCAGGTGGCCGTGGCCCGGCGCGGTGACACCCTGCGCAGCTTGGCCGATCGCATCGGCACCGATGCAGAGGCCTTGGCACGCTTCAACGGCATGTCGCCGGATGACAAACTGCGCCGGGGCGAGATCGTGGCGCTGCCCGAGCGCGTGGCAGAGCCCGAGGGCGGCCCCATCCAGCCCCCCGAGCGGGTGGATATCGCCACGCTCGCGGATGACGCCATCCGTTCTGCGGACACACAGACCGTCACCACAACACCGCTCGCGCCGGCACAGTCCGTCGGGGTCGAGCCGGTCCGACACCAGGTGGCACGTGGCGAGACGGCCTTTACCATCGCCCGCCTCTATGATGTTTCCGTGCGGAATCTCGCGCAATGGAATGGCCTCGGCAGCGATTTTGCGGTCCGTGAAGGGCAGTACCTGTTGATTCCTGTGGCCCTGCCCGGCGACGAGATGGCAGGCTTCGATCCATCAGACGTGCCCCGCGAAACCCCGACACAGCCCGGCACCGGCTCGCCGACACCCACACCGCCCAGCGCGTCTTCGCCCCTGCCAGACGAGCAGACAACACCAGCCGCCGAGCCGGTCGAGACAGTGGCGGCACCCGACCTGGGCAGCACCCAGACAGCAAGCAGCAGCACAGCGCGCATGGCCTTCCCGGTGCGCGGCGACATCATTCGTGAATATGCCAAGGGCCGCAATGACGGCATTGCGATTGCTGCCCCGGCCGGCAGCCCCGTCAATGCCGCAGCCGACGGGGTGGTCGCCGCCATCACCGAGGACACGAATGGCGTTCCGATCATTGTTGTGCGGCACCCGGACAATCTTCTGACCGTTTATTCCAATGTGGGTGCTGTCGCCGTTACGCGGAACGACAATGTGTCCCGGGGTCAGAAACTGGCAGAAATCCGGCGAGAAGGGTCGGCTGCGCTGCATTTCGAGGTCCGTGAAGGCTTCGACAGCGTCGATCCGATGACGTATCTTCAATAGCCCGTAGCCGGCGGGCCCGAGCCTTCGGAACCGCCTCAGAGCATCACGCCCCGCCGTCCGGCAAGGTCGGTGAAGAATTGCCACGCCACCCGGCCCGAACGCGCGCCGCGCGTGGCTTGCCACTCGATGGCTTCCGCGCGCAGCGATTCCGCGTCGATTTCGATACCATAGGCGGCGCAATAGCCTGAAATCATGGCGAGATAATCATCCTGCGCACAGGCATGAAATCCGAGCCAAAGGCCGAAACGGTCCGAAAGAGATA
>SLDH01000323.1 GCA_007125415.1 Roseovarius sp. | reverse complement strand
CATAGAGCAGGTTTTCCGCCGAACCGGCGATGGAATATTCCGGCGTATTGGTCCGGCCCAGCACATTGAGGCCGGCTGCACGGGCGAGCTTGTAATAGTTGGTGTCCACCTCGCCGATCATGCCCTCGCAGAGTCGCGAGCCAAACTCGATCTTGCGACCCTTTTCATGGCCGCCGACATCCTTGATCAGGAATGGCACGCCCCGAAACGGGCCGCTGCCGAGGCTGGCCTCATCGAGCCCGGCGATTCGATCTTCATAAATCTCCACTACCGCGTTGATCTTGTCATCTGCCGCTTCGATGGCCGCAAGTGCGGCTTGCGCAAGCTCACGTGGCGAAATCTCGCCACGCGACACCAGATCGGCAAGGCCCAGGCCATCATACGAGGCATATTCCCCCAGCTTCATCTCACGAATCCTCCAGTTATCCGGCGGGACGATAAACTGGGCAGCAGAGCCCCGCCATCCAGCCGCCACCGCGCGAGACTAGCAGACCGATAATGGTCTGCGTAGCCCTTCCGTGCAGCCGCGATGCACAAGCGCCAGCCGGGGCTGGACCTGAGCGCCCTGACACTTTAGGTCTGTTCCAACAGGAGTTGACCGATGATCAGACCGCCTCTCACCCTCTATCTCGCCGCCCCACGGGGCTTTTGCGCAGGTGTGGACCGGGCGATCAAGATCGTCGAAATGGCGCTGGAGAAATGGGGCGCGCCAGTTTTTGTACGCCACGAGATCGTGCATAACAGGTTCGTGGTGGATGATCTGCGTGCGAAAGGCGCTGTTTTCGTCGAAGAGCTTGATGAGTGCCCCGCTGACCGCCCGGTGATCTTCTCGGCGCATGGGGTGCCCAAATCCGTGCCGGACGAGGCCGCGCGGCGGCAGATGCTCTTTGTCGATGCCACCTGCCCGCTCGTGTCCAAGGTCCATATCGAGGCGGCACGCCATCACGAGAACGGCCTGCAGATCATCATGATCGGCCATGAAGGCCATCCCGAAACCGTCGGCACCATGGGGCAGTTGCCCGAGGGCGAGGTCCTGCTCGTGGAAACCGTGGAAGATGTGGCGGCCGTGGCCGTGCGCGATGCCGGAAAGCTGGCTTTCGTCACGCAGACCACCCTGTCGGTGGACGACACGCGCGATATTGTCGAGGCCCTGCAGATCCGTTTTCCCGCCATTGTCGGCCCGCACAAGGAAGACATCTGCTACGCCACGACCAACCGTCAGGAAGCCGTGAAGGAAATGGCCCGTCACGTCGAGGCGATGCTGGTCGTGGGCGCGCCCAATTCCTCGAACTCGCAGCGGCTCGTCGAAGTGGGCGCGCGCAGCGGATGCGCCTATGCGCAACTGGTGCAACGCGCGAGCGATATCGACTGGCGCGCGCTGGAAGGCATTCGCAGCATCGGGATCACCGCGGGTGCGTCGGCCCCCGAAGTGCTGGTGAATGAGGTGATCGACGCGTTCCGCGGCCGCTACGACGTGACGGTCGAGCAGGTCGAGACAGCGCGGGAAAACGTGGAATTCAAGGTGCCCCGCGTGCTGCGCGAACCTGCCTGATGGCGCATCCTGAGCGCCTTCCGAGGTCCGGAGCCACGCAACCTCCTGCCAATGACGGGGTATGTGCCTCGGGCGGTAAGACGCGTGGTTGGCGTAACATGCCCAACCGCAGTTGACGACCACGCCGAGGCGTCGGGTGCGCGCATCGTTGCCCGCTCGCGTTCGTCAGGCACCCGTCCAAAACGACAAACCCCCGGTAGCTTTCGCCCGGGGGTCGTCATGTTCATGCGTCGAACGCAGCTGTCCGCTCTGCTCAGAGCAAGCCTTCGCGCTGGGCCTTTTTCCGCGCGAGCTTGCGCGCACGACGAATGGCCTCGGCTTTCTCGCGGGCTTTCTTCTCGGAAGGTTTCTCGAAATGCTGCTTGAGCTTCATTTCACGAAAAACGCCTTCACGCTGCAGTTTTTTCTTCAGCGCACGAAGTGCCTGATCGACATTGTTGTCACGAACCGATACCTGCATGTGGTTTTCACCACCTTTCTAGGTTTGAGTTGCAAGGATTTGCAGGAATGGGCCGTATAGCAACATGCCCTAGTTTTGTCTAGTGTGTAGCGTGCGGACAAACCCGCATGCCCGGACCAGGGGGAGGCGAACGATATGAATGAGGCTCCGAAAGAGAAGCTGCTGCGAGCGATCCTGCCGCATGTGCCCTTTGACGGCTGGAGCGAGGCAAGTTTCCAGGCCGCCATCACCGATGCCGGTGTCAGCCCCGGCATTGCGCGCGCCACCTGCCCGCGCGGCGCGGTCAGCCTTGCCATCGCCTATCACGAGGCAGGCGATGCGGCGATGCTGCAGGCCCTTGCAGAGGCTGATCTGCAAGACATGCGCTTTCGCGACCGGGTGGCGCTGGCGGTGCGGCTCCGGCTCGAAGCGGTGGAAGACAAGGAGCTTGTGCGCCGCGGGGCCACGCTCTTTGCGCTGCCGCAATATGCCGCGGATGGCGCGCAACTGGTCTGGGGGACAGCCGACAAGATCTGGCAGGCGCTTGGCGACAGCTCCGACGACATCAACTGGTATACGAAACGCGCCACGCTCTCGGGCGTCTACAGCGCTACCGTGCTCTACTGGCTGGGCGACGAGAGCGAGGGGCATGAAGCCACCTGGGCCTTTCTCGACCGGCGCATCGAGGGTGTGATGCGGATCGAAGGCATCAAGGCGCAGGTGCGAAACAACAGCATGCTCAGCCGCGTGCTGGCCGGGCCGATGGCCATTCTGGGGCGCGTCCGCGCGCCGCAAAGGACCACTCAGACCGGCATGCCCGGGCGTTGGTCCGGCCCCAACTGAACAGAAAAGACCGAAGGACAGATCATGACCGAGACAATGCAGGCCGTCGAAATCACGCAATCGGGCGGCCCGGAGGTGTTGCAGCCCACCACCCGCCCCGTGCCCGAGCCACGCCCCGGCGAGGTGGTGATGCGCGTGGCCTGGGCCGGTGTGAACCGCCCCGACGCGCTGCAGCGCGCCGGGCTCTACGCGCCGCCGCCTTCGGCGAGCGACCTGCCGGGGCTGGAGGCTGCGGGCGAGGTGGTTGCCATCGGCGAAGGGGTCGCCGAATGGGCGCCGGGTGATGCCGTCTGCGCGCTTCTGCCCGGCGGGGGGTATGCCGAATATGTGGCAACGCCCGCCGCCCATTGCCTGCCAGTGCCCTCCGGCATGGGCCTGCGCGAGGCGGCCTGCCTGCCCGAGACGTTTTTCACCGTGTGGTCCAATGTCTTCATGCGCGGGGGCCTCTCGGCAGGCGAGCGCTTTCTGGTGCATGGTGGCTCGTCCGGGATCGGCACGACCGCCATTCAACTCGCCCACGCCTTCGGTGCGCGTGTTTTCGCCACAGCCGGATCGGAGGCCAAATGCGCCGCCTGCAGCGAGTTGGGGGCCGAGCGGGCAATCAATTACCGCGAGGAGGATTTCGTGGAGATCCTGAAGGCCGAGGGCGGGGCCGATCTCATTCTCGACATGGTGGGCGGGCCTTACCTGCCGCGCAATATCAAGGCGCTGGCCGATGACGGGCGGCTGGTCAACATCGCCTTTCTGCAAGGCCCGAAGGTGGAGGTGAACTTCATGCCGGTAATGATGCGCCGGCTCACGCTCACCGGCTCGACCCTGCGCCCGCAGAGCGATCTCGCCAAGGCGCGCATCGCCGAGGCGCTGCGCGAGCATGTCTGGCCGCTCCTCGATGCGGGGCGGATCGCCCCGGTGATGGATAGCGAATATCCGCTGGCCGAGGCTGCGCAGGCTCATGCGCATATGGAAGCGGGCGATCATATCGGCAAGATCGTCCTCAAGGTCGGATAGCGCGCCCATGGCCCGCGCGCCCGGTCTTACCGGCCTCTTCGGCAAACTCACCCGCCGCATGGAAGCAGCGCGGGCGCAGCGACGCTTTCTTTCCTCGCTGCGCCATCTGCACGGGCCGAGAACCGCCAGCGCGCCGATGGATGCGGTGGTGATGGTCGTGCTGGTGCGTGACGGGATGTTCTATCTCGAACCGTTTCTGGAACATTATCGCGGGCTCGGCGCGGGGCAGTTTGTCTTTTGCGACAACGGCTCGAGTGATGGCACCATCGAGCGGCTGCAGCGCGAGCCGGATTGCGTGATCCTGCAATCAGAGCTTCCCTGGGGCGAGGTGGAAAACCTTTTTCGCCGCCATGCCGCCGAGCGCTACGCGCCCGGGCGCTGGTGTCTTTTCGCAGATATGGACGAGATGTTCGACCCCGGTCACGCCGCACCGGACCTGCCCGCCCTCGCCCGCCTTCTGGAGGCCGGTGGATATACTGGCCTTGTCGCGCAGATGCTGGAAATGGTGCCCGAGGCCCCCCTGTCAGAGGCCGCAGGGTGGAGCTATGCTGAGGCGCTGGAGCGCAATATCTGGTATGATCTACGCAATATCGAACGGCTGAATTACCATGACCCGGCGATCGATTTCGCGTGGTATCTGCAACAGAACAAGCTCAGCAATCGGGATATCAAGGTCATGTTCGGCGGGATTCGCAAACGCGTTTTCGGCGAGCATTGCTGTCTGACGAAGCATCCTTTCGTCAAGCTGACAGGCGGCACATTGCCCGGCGTGCATCCGCATGCCTCGGCGCATCTGCGCTGCGCGCCCTTTACCGGGCTGATCCGGCATTACAAGTTTGCAGGTGATAGCGTGGCACGCGATGCCGATACGGCGGCGCGGGGGGTGATCGCCCATGGCGAGGACCGCGCGCGGCTGGCCAGGCTGCAAGACGCACCCGGACTTTCCCTCTGGTCTGAAGGGATGCAGCAATTCGCCGGGCCGGAGCCGCTCTATGAGGCAGACTTTCTGCAAGGGCCGCCCGATTGATCGGCGCTGTGATCATCGGGCGCAACGAGGGCACGCGCTTTCTCGATTGCCTGACCTCCCTGCCCGACAGCCTGGCGCCGGTGATCTATGTGGACAGCGGCTCGACCGATGGCAGCATCGAGGCGGCAGAGGCCCATGGTGCCACGGTGATCAGCCTCGACACCTCAAAGCCCTTCACAGCAGCGCGCGCGCGCAATGCGGGCCTTGCGCAGTTGGGCGAAGAGGTGCGCTTCGTGCAGCTGATCGATGGCGATTGCGCGCTGGCCGAGGGCTGGGTCGAGCGGGCAAGGGCGTCGCTCGAGGCCGACCCAAAGCTGGCGGTTGTCTGCGGCCGGCGGCGCGAGCGCTATCCCGAGGCCAGCATCTACAATCAGCTTTGCGACTGGGAATGGGACACGCCCATCGGCGAGGCGCGCGCCTGTGGCGGAGATGCGATGATGCGCCGCGCGGCACTGGCGGATGTGGGCGGCTACCGAGATGATCTCATTGCCGGGGAGGAGCCCGAGCTTTGCGTGCGCCTGCGCGCGGCCGGCTGGCGGGTCGAACGGCTCGATGCGGAGATGACCCTGCATGACGCGGCGATGACGCGCTTTGGCCAATGGTGGCAGCGCAGCCGCCGCGCCGGCCATGCCTTTGCCGAAGGGGCAGCCCTTCATGGCGCGCCGCCCGAAAGACACTGGGTGCGCGAGACAGGGCGCGCGCTTTTCTGGGGCGCGGGCCTGCCGCTCGTCATTCTGCTGGCCGCCTTCGTTTCATTCTGGCTGAGTCTGATCCTCGTGCTGGCCTATCCGCTGCAGGTGCTGCGGCTTGCGCGGCGCTGGCCGCTTCTGCGTGCAGCCTTCACCGTCCTGGGCAAGTTCCCCGAAGCGCAAGGGGCGCTTGGCTATTACGCGAGCCGGTTGCGCGGATCACGTCGCGGCCTTTTCGAATACAAGTGAGGCGCACTCAACCGCGCAGGCGTAGCGCCTTGATCATCTCGCCCGGCAGGATGGCCAGACATCTTGCATAGCGCGGAATCAGGCGGCGCGGGCTCGACAGGGCGCGCCAGAGCCATTCAAGCCGCAGCCGACGCGCCAGCGCCGGCGCGCGGTGCTGGCGGCCCGCGAGGAAATCGAGCCCCGCACCGATGGAGGCAAACCCCACACCCGGCGCAAGATCACGCCCGCGCGCGGCCAGTTCTTCCTGTTTGGGGGCGCCCAGCGCCAGCAAGCACAGGCCGATTCCGGCGGCCTGCAGCCGTTGCAACTCGCTGGCCGCCGCGTCCCCTGCCGGCTCAAAACCCATGGGCGGGGCATGGGTATAGGCCACGGCAAGCCCCGGCACACGCGCCTCGAGAACGGATTTCGCTCGGGCCAGTGTCTCGGCAGTGCTGCCCAGCAATCCCACCTTCGCCCCTGTCGCAGCGGCCCATTGGCAGAGTGGCAAGAGCATGTCCGAGCCCGGCATCAACTCGACCGGGCGCTGCGCGAGCCTTGACAGGGTGACGATGGGCCAGCCGTCGGCCACAACGAAATCCTGCGCCGCATAGGCGCGCGCGAAGGCGGACGAGGCGCGCAGCTTCACCAGATGATCCAGGTTGATCGTGGCCAGCGCAAAGCCCTCCCGCGCGCTCAGACGGCGCGTCACCTCCGCCTCCAGCGCCGCGCGGGTCGGCATGTTGACGGTGATCCTCTGGTCGTGAAAACTGAACTGCACGTCGAACTCCGGCGCCAAGGGCTGCGCTCTTGACAGGGTACTTACGCGCAGCGGCACGCTGCGCCAAGCAAAACCACGTGGCTCGATTGCCATGAAATCACTGAATTCCCCGTTGGGAAACAGTAGCGGGGGCGACTGGCACGCGGTTTCCTGCTAGGTTGACTCTCTGACGCATAGTTGAGCAGACAGACAGGCGCACCCCGACCGCATGCCCAATACCTTCGCATATCTCATGCTGATGATCTGGCCGCTGGTGTGCCTCGGTCTCTTCCGGGCCATGCCACCTGAACGGGCGGTGATCTGGAGCATCCTGGGGGGCTACCTGATCCTGCCGCCACTGGCCGAGTTCAACCTGCCGCTCGTGCCGTCGATGAACAAGTTCTCCATTGCCAGCCTTTCGGCCTTTGCACTCGCGCTGTTCTACCTCCAACACCGCGTACCGCTATGGCCGCGCTACTGGCCCGCGCGCATCCTGATGCTGGGATTTGTCCTCGGCGCGATCCCCACGGTGCTGACGAACACGGAGCCCGTGATCTATCGTATCATGACCGAAAACGGACCGATCGATTTCGAGACGCTTCGCATACCCGGTTTGAGATTGCGCGACATGGGCTCGTTCATGTCCAACCAGTTGATCGTCCTGGCACCCTTCCTGCTCGGGCGCTTTTACCTCGCCTCGGAGACCGGCATGAGGGAATTGCTGGTGGCCTTGATGATCGCCGGGTTGATCTACTCGGTACCGGCCCTCTTGGAGGTGCGTATAAGCCCGCAACTCAACACATGGATTTACGGGTTCTTCCAGCACAGTTTCGAACAGATGATGCGCGATGGCGGCTTCCGCGCCATCGTTTTCCTGCCACACGGATTGTGGGTTGCCCTGTTTTTCGTCTCAACCATCGTCGCCGCCGCAACCCTGACCCGAAACGCCCCCGCAGAGACACGGCACAAGTTCCTGCTGGCCACCGCATATCTGTGCATCGTGCTTTATGCCAACAAGTCGATGGCCTCGATGATCTATGCGTTGGCGCTGCTGCCGGTGATCTTTCTGGCCAGCACGCGCCAGATGATCCTGCTGGCCTGCAGCTTCGGCGTGCTGGCGGTTTTCTATCCGGTCCTGCGTCAGGCCGGGATGATCCCGCTCGATGCGATCCTCGCACAGGCCGAGGCGATCAACCCCGACCGTGCGCATTCGCTGCAATTCCGTTTGGACAACGAGAACGAGCTCCTCGAGCGCGCCCGCGAAAAATGGCTTTTCGGCTGGGGCGGCTGGGGCCGGAACCTTGTCCATGATGCCGAAACAGGAGAGATCCTGACCATACCCGATGGCCGATGGATCATTACCTTCGGAGCCTTTGGCTGGTTCGGTTATATCAGCGAAATGGGCCTTCTGGCGATGCCGCTCATCCTGCTGTTCTGGTACAGCCGCAAGGCCGCAGGCCGGACGCTGTCACCTTTTGCTGCCGCGCTCGCCCTGATCCTGGGGATCACCATGGTGGACATGCTGCTCAATGACACGCTGGTGCCCTTTGTCTGGCTGATCGCCGGGGCCGCATTGGGTTATGCTGAGCGGCTACGCTACGATGACAGCCCCGAACTGAGCTCGCAACAACAAAAGAGAACGCGGGCGATGATGCCGCCGGTGCTTGGCAGCCCGCCCGCGAAGGAGGGGAAGCGCACTGTGCTTTAGCGGAGATCAATCTTTGCCTACCCCGACTTCAACACGAAGACGAACGGGAGACGGAAATGCACAACAGTGGTGTCTAGATGAACCAATCTGGTTCATCCGGATCAATGCTTCATGGTGAGTTCGCGTCGTATCGTCCAAGATCTCGGAGAGTTTCCGTGGGGAGCCAGGTTATTGCGCCCTTTGAAACAGACGCTGCTCAAAAATCGGAAATTTGTTTAAGATTTTTCAGTAAGTTGTATGATCAGCCCGGAAGATGCCATGATGACATCTAGGGAAAGACAAACTCGCTCATTATCTGTGTTGCGCTAGAGCAGGTTCAGGTGGTCGAATGTCAGACGCTGTTGCAGAGGTGAATTTCACCGGTGGTGTGCGATCAGATGAAGCTGATCCCATCGCGATTGTCGGCATGGCCGTGGACCTGCCGGCCGCGCCCGACGTCGAGAAGTTCTGGCAGATCCTGCGGGACGGGCTTTGTGCCGTCGAGATGCTGGATGAAGAGGCCCTGCTTGCTGCCGGGGAAAGCATCGATCTCATCGGCCACCCTGACTATGTGCCCGCCGCCGCGCGGTTAGACGAATTTGATGCCTTCGACGCTGAGTTCTTCGGCTTTTCCGCGAAGGAGGCCTCGATCCTCGATCCGCAACACCGCAAGTTCATGGAAGTGTGCTGGAACGCTCTGGAAAACGCCGGCCACATGCCGGAGCGCTTTGGCGGACCCATCGGTGTCTATGCAGGCTGCGGCATGGGCAGTTACTTCTATTTCAATCTCTGCTCCAACCCCGATCTCGTGAACGATGTGGGCATGTTTCTGCTGCGTCATACCGGGAACGACAAGGATTTTCTGAGCACGCGGATCAGTCATATACTTGATCTCAAGGGGCCCAGCATCAGCATCCAGACCGCCTGTTCCACATCGCTTGTGGCCGTGCATTACGCTTGTGACGCGCTGCGGCGCGGTGAGTGCGATATGGCGCTTGCGGGAGGCGTGACCATCGAATTGCCCCACGGCCGGGGTTATCTCTTCAAGGAAAACGAGATCCTGTCGCCTGATGGCAAATGCCACGCTTTCGATCACCGCGCCCAGGGTACCGTGTTCGGCTCGGGTGCAGGCTGTGTGGCGCTGCGCAGGCTGAGCGATGCCGAGGCCGACGGCGACCATATCTGGGCCGTGATCCGCGGCTCGGCTGTCAATAATGACGGCGCGGACAAGGCAAGCTACCTTGCCCCTTCGGTCGACGGTCAGGCGCAGGCCGTCGCCCGCGCGCTGGAGGATGCAGGCGTGGCTGCCGATACGGTCGATTACGTGGAATGCCACGGGACCGGCACCTATCTGGGCGATCCGATCGAGGTTTCCGCCCTTACAGAGGCATATCGCCAGAGCACTGATCAGACGGGCTTCTGCCGCATCGGTTCGGTCAAGACCAATATCGGCCATCTGGACACCGCCGCCGGTGTGGCCAGCCTCGTCAAGGCCACGCTGGGGCTGCATCACGGGCAGATGCCCCCGTCGCTCAATTACGAGGCACCCAATCCGGCGATCGACTTCGAGACATCTCCCTTCCGCGTCAATGACAGCCTGCGTGCCTGGGACGGGCGCGGCACCCCGCGCCGTGCCGGTGTCAACAGCCTCGGAGTGGGCGGGACGAATGCCCATGCGATCCTTGAAGAAGCACCCGAGCGCGCGGCGTCGGAAGAAAGCGACTGGCCCTTTCAGGTGCTCTGCCTTTCCGCGCGCAGCAAATCCGCGCTCGATGCCAACGCGCAGGCGCTGGCGGCGCATCTGCGCAACAATCCCGACCTGCCGCTCGCCGATGTCGCCTGGACCCTGAGGGAGGGCCGCCGCGCCTT
>SLDH01000074.1 GCA_007125415.1 Roseovarius sp. | reverse complement strand
AAGGGTGGCAACTGCGAACTGACCGTGATGGATGAAAAGATCGTCACCGACAATGGCGTGACCATTGTGGGCTATACCGATTTCCCCAGCCGCATGGCCACGCAGGCCTCGACGCTCTATGCCACCAACATCCGGCACATGATGACCGACCTCACCCCCGAGAAGGACGGCGTGGTCGTGCATGACATGGAGGATGACGTGATCCGCGGCGCAACCGTGACCCACAAGGGCGAGGTCACCTATCCGCCGCCGCCGCCCAAGGTACAGGCCATTGCCGCACAACCCAGAAAGGAAGCGCCGAAGGAACTGACGGCCGAAGAAAAGCGCGCCGCCGAAATCGCCGCCTTCAAGAAGCAGACGATGACACAGGTGGGGCTTCTGGCGGTGGGTGGTCTGCTTGTGCTGCTCGTGGGGCTCGTGGCCCCGGCGAGCTTCATGAAGCAGTTCATCATCTTCATCCTCGCCGTCTTCGTGGGCTTCCAGGTGATCTGGAATGTGGCGCACAGCCTGCACACCCCGCTCATGGCCGTGACCAACGCCATCTCGTCGATCATCATTCTCGGCGCGGTGATCCAGATCGGGTCAAGCTCTCTGCTGATTACCCTCATGGCCGCGCTGGCGGTTTTCATGGCCGCGATCAACATTTTCGGGGGCTTCCTCGTGACCCGGCGCATGCTCGCCATGTTCCAGAAATCATAAGGAGAGCAGACCCATGGATTTCGGATTTACCATTGCGGCCTATGCGGTCGCCACCGTGCTCTTCGTGCTCTCGCTGGGCGGGCTTTCGGGGCAGGAAAGCGCCAAGCGCGCTGTCTGGTATGGCATCGCGGGCATGGCCATTGCCATCATCGCGACGATGGTGGGCCCCGGTCAGGGGCTTTGGGGCGCCACACTTGTGCTGATCGCGCTGGGCGCCGGTGTCGGATACCAGCTTGCCACCAAGGTGCAGATGACGCAGATGCCCGAACTGGTGGCCATCATGCACAGCCTGGTGGGGTTGGCAGCGGTTTTCGTGGGCTTCAACGCCGATATCGAGATCGGCCGCGTGGCCGAGGCTTTCGCGGAGGCCGAATTCGTCTTCCCCCGCCCCGAGGAAGTGACGATGGCCGGCATGGCCTTCGCACGCGAGTTCACGGGTTTCGCCGGGATCGTGGCCACCAAGACAGCCGTCGAAATCACCATCCTTCGGGTCGAACTCATGCTGGGGATCTGGATCGGCGCGGTCACCTTCACCGGCTCGGTCATTGCCTATGGCAAGCTCGCCGGCAAGGTGGATACATCCGCGAGGCAGCTGCCGGGCGGGCATATGCTCAATGCGGCGGCGGCCGCGGGCTCGGTGCTCTTCGCCGCCCTCTATCTGGGCGATCACGGAACCTGGACACTGGTGGTCCTGACGCTGCTGGCGCTGTTCATCGGTTATCACCTCATCATGGGTATTGGCGGGGCCGACATGCCGGTGGTGGTCTCGATGCTCAACAGCTATTCCGGCTGGGCGGCGGCGGCCATCGGCTTCAGCCTTGGCAATGACCTTCTGATCGTGGTGGGGGCGCTTGTGGGCGCCTCCGGGGCGATCCTGAGCTACATCATGTGCAAGGCGATGAACCGGTCTTTCATCAGCGTGATCCTCGGCGGGTTCGGCGGGGCCAGCGGCGAGCAGATGGCCGTGGAGGGCGAGCAGATCGCCATCGATGCCGATGGCGTGGCCAACGCGCTCAATGATGCCTCGTCGGTCATCATCGTGCCTGGCTACGGCATGGCGGTGGCGCAGGCCCAGCAGGCGGTCTCGGAACTGACCAACAAGCTGCGCGCCAAAGGCAAGAGCGTGCGCTTTGCCATTCACCCGGTCGCCGGGCGCCTGCCGGGCCACATGAACGTGCTGCTCGCGGAAGCGAAAGTGCCCTATGACATCGTCATGGAAATGGACGAGATCAACGATGACTTTCCGGCTACAGATGTGGTGATCGTCATCGGCTCGAATGACATCGTGAACCCTGCCGCGCAGGATGATCCCAACAGCCCCATTGCCGGGATGCCGGTGCTTGAGGTGTGGAAGGCCAAGCAGGTCTTCGTGTCCAAGCGCGGGCAGGGCACGGGCTATTCGGGCATTGAAAATCCGCTCTTCTACAAGGACAACACCCGCATGTTCTATGGCGACGCGAAGGACTCGGTTTCGTCGCTGTTGAGCAAGATCGACTGAGGCGCGACCAGCGCGCACACGGGGAAGGGCACCCGTCAAGGGTGTCCTTTCCTGTTTTCTGATGTCCGACAGGCTTGGCGCGCTCGCGGGCAATGCGTTGTCTCTCATGGTCGCGCCCAAGGAATGGCCCATCTTTCCCGAATCGGGCTGCCGCTCTCCCCCCTTTCCATTTCCGGGCGGGTGATGGAAAAGGGCGGGGCAGGCCCGAAGTTCTGATGAGGAGTCGCCCATGCCCCCTTCCCTTGAAGAGATCACGCAGGATTTGCTGAAGGCAGCGCGTGCGGCCGGGGCGGAGGCCGCCGATACGCAAGCCGTGCGCGGCACATCGGTGAGTATCGATGTGCGCGGCGGCGCGTTGGAACATGCCGAGCGCGCCGAGGAGGTGGATGTCGTGCTGAGGGTGCTCGTGGGCCGGCGGCAGGCCAGCGTTTCGGCCTCGGACACACGCCCCGAGATCCTGCAGACCCTGGCCGAGCGCGCCGTGATGATGGCCCGCGCCGCTCCTGAGGACCCCTATGCCGGGCTGGCGGAGCCTGCGCAACTGGCCACCCGATGGGACATCGCCGCGCTGGAACTTTGCGACCCCGCGCCCGAGCCTGCGCCGGCGGATCTGCAGGAGGATGCCGCGCGGGCCGAAGCGGCAGCGCTTGCCGTGCCCGGTGTCACGCAGGTGCAATCGGCCAGTGCAGGCTATACGCGCCGCGCCCTGCATCAGGCGGCCAGCAACGGGTTCTCGGCGGGTTTCGTGCGTACCGAGCGGGGGTGTTCCTGCGTGGCCATCTGCGGCAGCGGCACCGGGATGGAGCGGGACTATGACAGCGATACGCGCATCTTTCAGTCCGATCTGCGCAGCCCCGCGGCGATCGGCACGAGCGCGGGAGAACGCACGGTCGCGCGGTCGGGCGCGCGCAAGCCTCCCACGGGGGCCTGTCCGGTGCTGTTCGACGAGCGGATCGCATCATCGCTCATCGGGCACTTGCTGATGGCCACCAATGGCGCGGCAATCGCGCGGGGATCATCCTGGTTGCTGGGCAAGGAGGGGGCCGAAGTGCTGCCCCGGGGCATGTCGCTCATCGAGGATCCGCATCGCCCGCGCGCTATTGCCTCGCGCCCCTTCGATGCCGAAGGCCTGCCCACCCGGCGGCGCCCGCTGGTCGAGGATGGCGTGCTCACCGGCTGGACGCTCGATCTGGCCACAGCGCGCAAGCTGGGCCTTGCTTCCACGGGCAATGCACGGCGCGGGGGCGGCAACCCCAGCCCCGGCAACTGGAACGTGGCGCTGAGCCAGGGTGTGGCCAGCCGCGCCGATCTGCTGCGTGAGATGGGCACCGGGCTCTGGGTGACCGGCATGATCGGGTCTACCATCAATCCCGATACCGGCGATTATTCGCGCGGGGCCTCGGGCTTCTGGGTGGAAGGGGGCGAGGTGCAGTACCCGGTGAACGAATGCACCATCGCCGGAAGCCTTCCGGAGATGCTGCGCCGGATGACACCCGCCAATGACGCGCGTGCGCATCTGTCACGGGTGGTGCCGTCGCTGCTCGTCGAGGGGCTGACCCTTGCCGGCGCATGATCTTTCCCTGCTGATCAAGGCTGCCGAGGCGGCTGGTGAACTGGCTCTGCGCTATCGCGGCCTGACCGTGCGTCGCTGGGACAAGCCCGGTGGGGCTGGCCCGGTGACGGAGGCCGATATTGCCGTCAACGACCTGCTGCAGGAAAGTCTGCGGCAGGCCCGCCCGGATTATGGCTGGCTCTCGGAAGAGACAGAGGATAACCCGGCGCGGCTCGAGGCCGACCGGGTGTTCGTTATCGACCCCATCGATGGCACGAGCAGCTTCATCGAGGGCGCGCGGACCTGGGCCCATTCCATCGCGGTGGTCGAGCGGGGCGCGGTGACGGCGGCGGTTGTATATCTGCCACAGCACGAGAAGCTCTATGCAGCAGCACAGGGGCTGGGGGCCACGCTCAACGGTGCGCGGCTCGCCACAGGCGCGCGGCCCTCATTGGAGGGGGCGAAGATGCTGGCGGGAAGGCTGCTCGATGATCCGCAGAACTGGAAGGCGGGGCGGCCCGGCTACACGCGCGCGCATCGTCCATCACTGGCCTACCGGCTCTGCCTTGTGGCCGAGGGGCGCTTTGATGCGATGACCACGCTGCGCCCGGCCTGGGAGTGGGACATCGCCGCGGGCGATCTGATCCTGCGCGAAGCCGGGGCGATGACCAGCGACAGGGCGGCGCGGCCCTTGCGTTTCAACAATCCCGAACCCCTGCTTGACGGTGTGATCTGCGCCAATCCGGCGTTGCACCGCTCGATCGCCGAGGCACTGGCATGAGCCGGGGCGGGCGTGCCGGAAAACGAAGGTTTTCCGGTCCGTTTTCCGGGTGGAAAACGGCACCAGCCCATAAGGGGTATCGCCTGTGATCCGGTCCGACAACTTCACCGCCGCGCTTCTGATGATGGCGTCGATGCTCTTTTTCGTGCTGAACGACACCTTGCTGAAGATGATGGCGGGCGAGGTGCCGCTCTATCAGCTTCTGTTCCTGCGCGGCATCCTCACTTCCGTTCTGGTTGGCATCTTGGCCTGGCGGATGCAATCCCTGCACGCCCGGTTGGAGCGCCGCGACAGATGGCTCGTCCTTGTCAGGATGGTAGCTGAGACAGGCGCGGCCTATTTCTTTCTCACAGCCCTTTTCAATATGCCCATCGCCAATGTCATGGCGATCCTTCAGGCCGCGCCGCTCACCATCACGCTTTTTGCAGCGCTTCTCTTTGGTGAGCCTGTGGGCTGGCGGCGAATGACGGCCATTCTCATCGGCTTTGTGGGGGTAATGCTCATCGTACGGCCCGGCACCGACGGGTTCACGATCTATTCACTATACGGTCTGGCCGCCGTGGCCTGTATCACGGTGCGGGATCTGGCAACGCGCAGGCTCTCGCCCGCAGTGCCCTCGATGCTGGTCACCCTGGTGACCTCGGTTGCGGTGATGGTGGTGTTCGGTCTGGCCAGCCTCGGGGCCGAGTGGCAGCCCATGAGCGCGCGCAGCTACGGGCTGACGGTGGGGGCCGCGTTCTTCGTGATCGGCGCCTATCTCACCTCGATCATGGTGATGCGCGTGGGCGAGATCAGTTTTGCCGCGCCCTTCCGCTATAGCGGCCTCGTCTTCGCGCTGATCCTGGGCTATGTCGTCTTTGATGAATGGCCCATGGCGCTCGATCTTCTGGGCGCGGTGATCGTGGTGGGCAGCGGGCTCTTCACGCTCTATCGCGAGACACGGGCAGCGCGGCGCACACGCGCGCGATATGTGCCTCCGAGACATTGAAGCGCTCTTCGATCAGCGCCTTCTGAGCATCGGTCATGGGCGCGAGGCCTTCGGGCTCGAACTTCTCGCCGCTGTCATTATCGGCATGTTTGGCGCGCAGATACATCGGCGGCGACGGCTGGATCAGGGCCGGCATCTCGTGATGCAGCTTGTGATGGGCGAAATTCATGATTGTCTTCCTGTCGCCCTCGGGAAAGAGCACCGAAAGGCCGCAGGAGAGAAATCCGCTGACTTCCGGCAGCACCAGCAGGCTGTCTTCGGTCATGGCAACGGAAAAGCCGTTGTTGAATTCGAACACCATGCGCGGGTGCTCCTTGCGGAACCGTGTCGAGCGCCGCATCGCGAAAAGCGATTGCTGCACGAAATCCACCCCGATCGCATCGTCGTCATCGAGCCGGAACTGGATCGTGTCGCCCTTGGTGCCTTCGATTTCCGCCTGAATGGCGAGTTGCAGCGCCAGCCGGTGCTTCATCGAAGGCATCGGTGCGATCTTCACCTGCGGCAGATCTGCCGTTACGTCATGCAGCCGGTCAAGCCAGCGTTTCGGCATCCGCTCGCCGATGACGACAAGCAGGGTGAAATCGGGATTGGTCTGAGCGGCAAGCGAGGGCAGGGTCAGCGCCTCGAAATGCCGAAAGCGCAGCGCCATGCGCGCATCGTCATAAAGATAGGCTTCGCGCTCCGCCAGCGTGTCATGCATCCGCCGGAATCCCCCCTGCGCGGGGTAGGAAAAGCGGCAAACGCCGATCACACGCATGTCAGGCCCTCATCTTTCATGAACCGCACGGACATGATCCTCGTCAATGCCGAATATCCGCTTGAGATGCGCGGCCACCTCCGCGTCGACCCGGGGCAGGCGCACCGGGCGGATGCCCTCTTTCTGGCGCGAGTCGTTGAAGGCATTATGGCCGCGGATATACATGTCTTCGCCGGTCATGCTGAGCACCGGCATGATGCGGCTGAGCTTGGCATGGCTGAAATTCAGGATCCCGCGCGATGCGCGCGGTGCCACGGCCATGCCGAGCGCCGGAGTCCAGAGCGTTTCCAGCGCGGGCTTCGCGCGGATTCCGCGCGCGTCGATCCGGGCGGTGAAGCCCTGATTGAAATCGATGCCCACATAGCGATTTGTCCTGATGATCCCCTCCATCCCATGTGCGGCCGCGCGCAGCCGCTCCACGAAATGAATGGAGACGGCATCATCGTCATCCATGCGGAACTGCAGGCTGGGCAGGCCTGTCGTGCGCCGGTGCGCATTGATGATCTCTTTCATCACCGGCCGGTGTTGCGCGGGCGCGCGCGCCACGACTACCGCCTGGGGTATGTCCGCGAGCAGCGCTTCCAGCCGCGTCCGCATCGGCGCGGGCAGGGACAGCCCGATCACCACGATGAAGGTGAAATCGGGATCGGTCTGCGCGCGCAAGGGCGGCAGGGTGAGACATTCGAAAGTGCGGAACCGTTCTTCCATACGTGCGGGATCATAAAGAAAGGCCTCGCGCTCGGCGATGCTCTCATGCTCGACCTGAAAGCCGCCGAGCGCCGGGTAGGAAAACCGGCATAGCCCGATAACCTGCATGTCAGAACTGTTCATCTGCTGCCCGCTGCGCGATCCTGTCGGCCCTGCCCGGCCCAGACCATGCCACCGGAGGTGCTCTGAAAGCAAGCGTCGAGGTGCTGTTGACAACCTATCCGACTCCACCTATACGCCGCATCTGACGGTCTTGGGGGGTCCCCGCGCACCGACATCGAAATTCAAGTGGTCAAGATCCGGGCATCTTATGTCGCCCCGATCCTCTGGAAACCAGCCGCGTCGTTCACCTCGGAATGGGAACGCCTGCGGTCATTG
The DNA here is from genome assembly GCA_007125415.1 of Roseovarius sp. GTDB lineage: Bacteria > Pseudomonadota > Alphaproteobacteria > Rhodobacterales > Rhodobacteraceae > Roseovarius. The sequence continues at coordinate 2,757 of SLDH01000074.1, read as the reverse complement.
CGCTTTGCATATGTGTCGATTGCATATGCCGACAGGTGCACAGGAATAGAAACCGCATGAGCGATCATGCACCCATATGTGTTGAGAGACGGGAAGAGACCGGAATGCCAACGATCCAACAGCTGATCCGCAAGCCGCGCCAGCCGAAAGTACGTGCCACGAAATCCCTGCATTTGCAGGGCTGTCCGCAAAAACGGGGCGTGTGCACGCGCGTCTATACCACGACGCCGAAGAAGCCCAACTCGGCCATGCGGAAGGTTGCCAAGGTGCGGCTGACCAACGGATTCGAGGTGATCTCCTATATCCCCGGCGAGAGCCACAACCTGCAGGAACACTCGGTTGTGCTGATCCGTGGCGGCCGGGTGAAGGACCTTCCGGGCGTGCGCTATCACATCCTGCGCGGTGTGCTCGATACCCAAGGTGTCAAGGACCGCAAGCAGCGCCGTTCGAAATATGGCGCGAAGCGTCCGAAGTAAGAGGAAAAACCGATGTCACGTCGTCACGCCGCGGAAAAGCGCGAAGTTCTGCCCGATGCCAAATATGGTGACCGGGTTCTCACCAAGTTCATGAACAACCTGATGATCGACGGCAAGAAATCCGTTGCCGAACGCATCGTCTACAACGCCTTCGATCGTGTCGAGAGCAAGATCAAGCGCGCGCCCGTCGAGGTGTTTCACGAGGCGCTCGAAAACATCAAGCCCGCGCTCGAGGTCCGCTCGCGCCGGGTGGGTGGTGCCACCTATCAGGTGCCCGTCGAGGTGCGCCCCGAGCGCCGCGAGGCGCTGGCGATCCGCTGGCTGATCAACGCCAGCCGCAGTCGCAACGAAAACACCATGGAAGAGCGCCTTGCAGGCGAGCTTCTGGATGCTGTTCAGAGCCGCGGGTCGGCCGTGAAGAAGCGCGAAGACACCCACAAGATGGCCGAGGCCAACAAGGCCTTCAGCCACTACCGCTGGTAACCCCTCAGAGGCATTATTCAAATGGCACGCGACTATCCGCTCCAACGCTACCGCAACTTCGGCATCATGGCGCATATCGATGCAGGCAAGACCACCTGTTCGGAGCGCATCCTGTTCTATACCGGCAAATCCCACAACCTCGGTGAGGTGCACGATGGTGCGGCCACGATGGACTGGATGGAGCAGGAGCAGGAGCGTGGCATCACCATCACCTCTGCCGCCACCACGACCTTCTGGCAGCGTCAGGAAGAGCCGACCAATGAAGGCACATCCGACACCAAGTACCGGATGAACATCATCGACACCCCCGGCCACGTGGATTTCACCATCGAGGTCGAGCGTTCGCTTGCGGTGCTCGATGGGGCGGTCTGTGTGCTCGATGCCAATGCCGGTGTGGAACCGCAGACCGAAACCGTCTGGCGTCAGGCCGATCGCTACAAGGTGCCGCGGATCGTGTTCGTCAACAAGATGGACAAGATCGGCGCGGATTATTTCAACTGCGTCAACATGATCGAAGACCGGACCGGCGCCCGCGCCGTGCCCGTGGCGCTTCCGATCGGCGCGGAAAACGAGCTCGAGGGCCTCATTGATCTCGTGACCATGGAAGAATGGGTCTGGAAGGGCGAGGATCTGGGGGCATCCTGGGAGAAGGGCCCGATCCGCGACAGCCTCAGGGAGCTGGCCGAAGAATGGCGCGGCAAGATGATCGAGGCGGCGGTCGAGGAAGACGACGACGCGATGATGGAGTATCTCGAAGGCAACGAGCCCGATGTGGACACGCTGCGCGGTCTGCTGCGCAAGGGCACATTGGCGTTGCATTTCGTGCCCGTGCTCGGCGGTTCGGCCTTCAAGAACAAGGGTGTGCAGCCGCTGCTCAACGCCGTGATCGATTACCTGCCGAGCCCGCTCGATGTGGTCGATTACATGGGCTTCAAACCCGGCGACGAAACCGAGACGCGCAACATCGCGCGCCGCGCGGATGATGACATGCCGTTCTCGGCCCTCGCGTTCAAGATCATGAACGATCCCTTCGTCGGATCGCTTACCTTCACGCGCGTCTATTCGGGCGTCCTGAACAAGGGTGATACGCTGCTCAACTCGACCAAGGGCAAGAAAGAGCGTGTCGGCCGCATGATGATGATGCATTCCAACAATCGCGAGGAAATCACCGAGGCCTTCGCCGGTGACATCATCGCGCTGGCCGGCCTGAAGGACACCACCACCGGAGACACGCTTTGCGCGGTCAATGATCCTGTGGTGCTGGAAACCATGACCTTCCCCGACCCGGTCATCGAGATCGCGGTGGAGCCCAAGACCAAGAACGATCAGGAAAAGATGTCACAGGGTCTCGCGCGGCTGGCCGCCGAGGATCCGTCCTTCCGGGTGGAAACCGATCTCGAGAGCGGGCAGACCATCATGAAGGGGATGGGCGAATTGCATCTCGACATTCTGGTGGATCGCCTGAAGCGCGAATTCAAGGTAGAGGCCAATATCGGCGCGCCGCAGGTGGCCTATCGCGAAACCATCAGCCACGAGGTGGAGCATACCTATACCCACAAGAAACAGTCGGGCGGGTCGGGCCAGTTCGCCGAGGTGAAGCTCATCATCACGCCCACGGAGCCGGGCGAGGGCTATTCCTTCGAGTCGCGCATTGTCGGCGGTGCCGTCCCCAAGGAATACATCCCCGGTGTCGAGAAAGGCATCGAGAGCGTCATGGACAGCGGGCCGCTGGCCGGCTTCCCGGTGATCGATTTCAAGGTCGCTTTGATCGACGGCAAGTTCCACGATGTTGACAGTT
>SLDH01000030.1 GCA_007125415.1 Roseovarius sp. | reverse complement strand
GGCGGCGCCGTCATCCTCCGCCGCCGCCTGTGGTATCAGGCAGAGCGGCTCGGCCTCCACCTGCCGCGCATAGAGAAAGCGGCTGGTGTCGCGCTGCCAGTCGGCGCTGCCGCCCGATCCCGCAAGCCCGGCCAATGCAAGGGCACTCGGCCCGGCCTGGGCCCGCTGCGCGCGCGGCTGCGCGGCCGCTCTCTCGGTGGGCGTGGGCGTATCGCGGGGATCAGTCCCTGGCTCTTGCTCATCGATCGGTCTGATCCCTGCGCGTTCGAGGGGGCGCAGAAGATCGGGATCGATGAAGCGCCAGGCGTCGAGCCCCTCCATCGATCCGGCGGTGATGGACGCGAAAAGCGCTGCGTCAGCCTCGGTCAGGCGACCGTCGCCATCGGCATCGCCGCGCGCTGCTACGAGGGTGAGGGCACGCGCCGCGCTTGCCTCGGCCGCGCCCTCCTCCCTGTCGGGCGATGCCGCCTCACGCGCCGATGTCGCGGCACCGTTGATCTGAAGAATGCGCATGGAGAGAGGCGCGGCCATCACGCCATACTCGGCATCGGGCACGATATTGCCTGTCAGACGGGCCAGATCGAGCAGGCCCGCTGCCGGGGGCTGCGCGAAGGCGATGCGGTATTGCGCCTGGCCGGGCAGGGTGCCGCTATCGAGCCGTGTGATCGTGCTGCCGGGAAGCTGCGGGATCAGTCCATCGAGCGACAGGGCCCGCGCATCCCAGGTGACCTCGACCAGCATCTCGCGCAGCCCACCCGATTGATGCAGCCCGACTTCAAGCCCCGCGCCATCGTTGCCAAGGGGCGCGCCCGGGGGCTGCACCGCCGGTGCAAGGCGCAGCCCGACAGGGGCCTCGGGCACGGTGAAGGGATGTTCTGCCACACCATCAGGCCCTGCCTCGAGCAGGTCCCAGCGGCTGCGCCAGCCCAGATCATCGGATACAAACTGCAGGCGGTAATCGCCGGGCGCAAGGGCGGCGAAACTGGGCAGGAAAGTGAAGCCGCGTGCATCCGCATCCGGCACGAGGCTGCCGCGAACCGTCTCGCCGCTGGCATCGAGCAGGGTGATATCCACGGGCTCACCCGGGCGCGACGGCAGAAGGTAGGGGTTGGGAAGGCCCATGTCCACCGGCTCGTTGAACCGGACCTGCACGCCCCATGGCCCGGAGGTGAGCCTGATCACTTCCAGCCCGGGTGTCACCACATCGATCATGCTGCGCGCCGTGCCGGTGGCGCCATGCTCATCGGTGGCACTCGCGGTCACGCTGAATTGCCCCGGCTGTGCATAGCGGTGCGTGGCCTCGGTGGTGTCGGACGGAAGGGTCACGACGGTGCCATCGCCCCAGTCAAGCGTGATCGGTCCCACCGCATCGCCGCCCGGATCGGTCAGCGAAATCCCGATCACCGTGTCGGTCTCGACCACCTGCTCGCGCGGCACGCTGAGGCGGATCACGGGGCCGGCATTCGTCACATCGACCGTGAGCGCCTGCCGGGCCACGCCGCCGCGCCCGTCTTCGGCCAGAATGGTGAAAAGCTGCGTTGCCGGTCCGCTCGGCGTGTCGGTCCAGCGCAAGAGCCCCTCGGCGCTGATCGTGGCACCGGGCGGGCCTTCCTCGATGCGCAAGCTCACAGGGTCTCCGTCGGGGTCCGTGGCGGTGAACTGCACCTCCAGCACATCGCCTTCCTGCACGGTGGCATCTTCCGGGCCGTCCAGCACCGGCGGGCGGTTCGGCGCCTCGATACTCACCGGGCGCACGATCAGCGAAAGGGCAACGGGCACGGGGCGGAACATCCCGTCGCTGGCGGTAAAGCGCAGCGCATCCTCGCCGCTGAACCCCGGCTCTGGGGTGTAGCGCCAGACACCGGGCTCCACCGCGATGAGCGTGCCGAACCCGGGCATAACGGCGATTTCATAGGTGAGCGGATCATCATCGGGGTCCGTGACCAGCGGGCGCAGATCAACAAGCGCGCTGGTGCCTTCATCCAGCGTGACGCTGGCACCTGCTGTGAGCACCGGCGGGCGGTTCGACAACTCGCTCGGCACATCGAAGGCAAGGCCGGTGATCATGGCGCTGGCATCCGTCTCGCCGAAGCCGATCAGGTCGAGCGAGAGGGCAAAGCGCGCAGGGTTGCCCAGTGCGGTCAGATCGATGGTGACCGTGCGGGTCACGCGGCCGTCCGCATCCGTGCTGGCCGGGCCGGTGGTGACACCCGGTGCGAGCAGAAGACGCCCGTCGGGCTGCAGGTTGAACGCCGCATCGGTGCCGCCCAGCCCTTCGATCTGCGCCAGCGCGCGGCCCGAGCGATCGAGCACCGCCATCTCGAAAGCGTCGGGCGGCGCGTCCGGCAGTTGCGGCAGCAGGCTGCTCAGGGTGAAGGAAAGCGAGGTTGCTCCCGCTGGCACGATCAGGCCGCGATAGGCCGAGGTGCGGCTGATCCCTGTCTCGGTCAGGTGCAGATCATTGGCACCGAGCGACCGGACGTCGCCCAGTATCTGCCAGCCGGTGTCAAGCAGTGGGCGTGCCCCGGACGGTGGCGCGAAGAGATAGGTGCGCGGGCCGCCTTCCTCGTCGGTCAGCGCGCCTGCGTCCGCGGCAGTGCGCAAAAGGTCCAGCACCGCGCCCACATCGGCCGCGCGCGTGGCCTCGGGCCTGTCGGAGGCGAAACGCACGATACCTTCCAGCCCCGGGGTGAGGCTGAAATCGTTGCGCGCGCCCATCAAACCCGCCCCTTCAAGCGGCTCGCCGGTTTCGAAGTCGTAAAGATCGGGCAGGCCCAGCGTATGGGCAATCTCATGCGTATAGGTCCAGGCCAGCAACTCGGTCAGCGCCGCCGCCGGGTCAAAGCCCTCATCGCGGGCCTCGGCGCGCAGGATCTCCAGAAGAACGCCAAGGTCGATCACCACACGGTCACCGATACGATCAAGATTGAAGAGCGCGTCGAGCCTGTAGCGCTGTTGCGCCGGTGTCAGCAGCGCGTCCACATCCTCGCGCAGCAGTTTTTCAAGCTCGAACGAGGAGGAGCCGTCGTCCAGCAGCCCGCCGAAATCGAAGCTGGCAAAGCCTGCCCGGGTGGCCGCACTGATCGCCATGAGGTCATCCGCGATATCCTGCAGAGGTTGCTCGACCTCTGTTTCAAGCTGCTCGAGCTGCTCGGCCAGGCCTTGCGCGGCGGCCCGGCCTTCGTCGATGCGCGTCTCGAGCGCGCGACCCAGTTCCTCTGCCCCTGCGGTGTCGCCCGGGGTGAGTTCCGCAATCTGCCGGGCGATATCGAGCAGATCGCCCAGCGAGGCATCGAGCGCCGCCCCCGAGCCGGCCAGCCCGGAAAGCGCGCCGGTGCGCAGCCCGTCAAGCGCGCCCAGCGCCTCGCTGCTGCCTGCACCTGCGCTTTCGGCGGCCTCGCGCAGCGCGTTCAGGCGCGCATCGGTCAGGCCGAGCTGTGCTTCGGTCCGGCCCCAGGCGGCGTTCTGGTCGATGATGCGGCCCGACAGCGTGATCCGCTGGTCGGGTGGCAGGTCGATCCCCTGTGCCAGTTGGTCAAGCAGGCTCTGACCCTCGACGAAGGCCGCGTCGAAATCGAGGATGATGCGGCTTACATCCACGCTCTTCGCCTCGAAGCTGCCCTTAAGCAGGTTCTGAAGCGCATTGAAGGGGAGCGGCTCGCCGCTGGGCTGCGCGGGCAGGATGTTCTTGAAAAGGCCGGTGAAGGCCGATGTGCGGGCCGATGCTTCGGTGAACCAGCCTTGCAAGGTCCCGGCGTCCTGCTGCAAAAGCGAGATTTCGCCCAGCGCAGCGGCAGGGAGTGGGCTGCCATCCGCAATCGCTTCATTGACCAGCTGCGTGACGCGCGCGATGGCCGAGACCATGCCGAAGAGCGGCTCCTGCGCTTCGCTGACCTGCATCTGGTAGGGGTTGAGCGGGCCTTGCAGCCCCCCTGCGTCAAAGACCCTGTCCAGCACCCGGCTCAGGGCAGCACTGTTGAAAAGGCCCGAGAGCCCTGCGCCTCCCTGTGAACTGGTGGGGGCGCCGGGCGTTTCGAGCAGGGCCTTGATGCGCAAAACCTGTGCCGGCGAAATCAGCGTGCCGGCAGGCGGGCCGCCGATGTCTCCGCCACTCTGGGTCATCAGGGGGCTTTCGCTCAACCGGCCCAGAATTTGTCCGATCTGGCTCACCGCGGCAAGAATTCCCTCGGGTGCCCCGGTGGCGGCGCGGAACTGCGTGTCGCCGGTCTCTCCCAATGCGTTGAACCCGTCGAGCAGGCTTCCCGATGCGAGCGTTGCCTCATTCAGGCCTTGTGTCAGCGCTCTGATCATCTTGGCAGGTGATGTCAGGGAGATGCCGCCGAATGTGGGGTCGTCTGTGCCATCCGAACGCAGCGTGCCGTTCTGGTAAAGCTGAGGCAGTGCCGATTCGATCTCGGTTACGGTTGCTTCGATCGATCCGCGCGTTTCAAGCAATGCGCCGTCGGCGTCTTGTATGCGCCTGAGATGCCGTTCGATCATGCGCGACGATGCTTCTGCGGCTTCCGGGTTGTCCGAGGCCCGGGCGCTGCCGGTCAGCACCTGATGAGCGGCCTCATGCCGGATCACGCTTTCACGAAGAGTGTCGATGTCGTCAAGGATGCGACCCGCCTCGGTAAAGGCCCGCGCGCTCACACCCCGCAAAGCGTCCTCCGAGAGTGTGGTGGCGGTGATCATCTCAAGCGAGTCTTCCTGAAGGCCGGCAAAGCTGATCGTCATCTGCGCCCGGTTCTCGGACAGGTCTTGAAGCCCGGATTCATACAGTGCGACGACGTTCGGATCGAGGCTGGCCCGCATGTTCTGCAGGACGTTCTGAAACAGGTCGTTCTGCCGGTTGAGCACAGTATTGAGACCATCCAGCAGACTGCGATACTGGGTAATGCTGTCATTCCAGAACTGATGGACCTCGGCCCCTGCCGGGGTCCCGCCCACCTGCGTCTGGACACTGGCGATGGCAGCATCCAGCGCCCCGGGAGGTGCAGAAGCCAACCCGGCCTTGAGCTGCGCGACCCCCGAGTTGGCCGCGCCGCTGAGATTTGCCTGCGGCGTGAACCCGGCCCCCGGCATGAGCCCGCGATTGCGGATGAGCTGGAGATAGGACTGACTGTCTTCGGTCAGCTTTTCATGCGCGTTGTTGAAGATGTTGAGCGCGGTAATGTCCTCGCTGGTGGTGGCCTGCGCGCCCGCCTCGGCCATCAGCGCCACATGCGCATCAAGCTGCGCGGTCAATTGCGACTCGAAAAGTGCATTGCCCGAAAGGATGCTCTGGATGATGCGCGCGGAACTGGCCGCGATGCCGCCGAAGGCCGCCGTCTCGCCCTCCAGCGCCGCCGCCAGCAGGTCGAGCCTTTCGGCCTGGGTGGCGGTGCGGCTGTTCAGATCGGCCGCGCGTTGCACGGCATCGGCATTGACGGTATTGAAACTGTCGCGCGCCGCCCCCAGCGCGTCGATCTGCTCGGGCCCGGCCACGAAAAGGCCCTTTGCCAGATCGGCTGCCGTATCGGCATCGGCTTTCGGCCCCTCGATGCGGGCCTCCTGATCGGCAAGCTCCTCGGCCAGATCCTCGGTAACCGTCTCGGCCCGCTGCTCGGCCTCGCTGGGCTCGACCGGCAGGCGATTGCGCTCGCTCTCTTGCGTGAAAATGAAACTGAGCGTGCCCTCATCCCCTTGCGAGATCCGGAAAGCCCCCTCTCCGGCAGGGGCGATCAGCCCTCTGACCCGTGCCTCGAGGCTGCGCGTGAGCGCCTCCCAGCCATCCTCGGGCAGATCGGCGAAGAGGGCCGCGAAGCTGTCTTCCTCGGAAACCTCCTCGGCCTCCTCGGCGGCGCGCAGATCGGCCAGGATGGCGCGCAACGCATCGCGCAGGGCATCGGTGCTCAGGTTGATCACCTGCTCGGCGGCGCCGCGGCCCGAGAGCGTGACTTCGGCCAGCGGGGCGCGCTGCCAACTGAGGCGCAGAACCCCCTCATCCTCAAGAATGGGCTGCCCCGCTGCGCTCGCCCCTACCTGACGGGGGGCAAAGCCGAGGGTGATCGGCCCGCCCGTGCCGCTGCCCCGCACGCTGAACCAGTCCCCGCGGCGGGAACTGCTCAGCACCGCCTCGAGCGCGGCATTGCCGGCAAGCACGCCGCGCACCGGAATGGTGATCTCGCGGGTGGTTTCGGTGACCGTATCGGCAAAGCCCAGATTGCCGTCATTCGCCGCTTCATCCCCGCCATCGAGCAGGTAGAAGAAATGGGCGCTGCGGCTGACGATCTGCCCTGTGTCGCCCTGCGCGCGGTAACTGATCTCGGCCCGCGCGGTCAGAAGGGCGACGCCCTCGGGGCCCAGCAGGTCGGGCAGGGCATCGCGCAGCACCGAGGCGCTCAGCCCCAGCCTTGCGCTCTCATTCGCGCCGATGCTCACGGTGAGAAACGTGTCGCCTCCGTCGCGCGTGTCGAGCGGGCCGCTCATCGCCACCCCGCCGCTATCGGCCGTGCCATCGTTGAACCAGGTGCCTTCCAGCGCCTCGAGGGTCAGAAAATCGTTGGCCGGCAGGCGGAGGGTGAAATCCACCCGCTGATCCGAGCGATTCTCGAAGGTGATGCTATGACGGTCGCGCGCCTCGCCTTCGGCCTCGGTGGCAATGAGCGCACCGATACCATCGGCATTTTCCACCCCCTGTCCCTTGTCGGCAAAGAAGATGTTGAGATCGTCGGGGTCGTTCTCGCTGTCGGTCATGATGACCTGACCGTCAAAGCTGATATTGTCGATGAGCAGCTCCCGCAGGAGGCTGCGGTCAGGCTCGGCCGCGTGATGGATCACGAGCCGCCCCACCTCGCCCTGCACGGCATCGGGAATGCGGAACATCACCCGCACCGGGCCTGCGTCGTCCGCGGTTGCGGCGGTGACGATGGCGCCCGGCGTATGCGCGGGCAGGCGTGTGAGCGCGCCGTTATGCTCGAAATAGACCTCGAGTTCGGCGAGCCGCTCGTCGGTCAGGCCCCGGGCGGGAATATAGCCCCAGTCGACATCGATCCCCAGCAGATCCTTGTCTTCGGGAAAGTGCAAGGTGTTGTGGACAAGGCTGCGATCGGCCTCGAGCGCGAAGCGCCATTCCACCAGCGATTCCTGGATGAAGCGGATGAGGTTCGGGATACGCTTGATCAGTTCGTCCGCAACAAAGCCGGCTGCCTTGCCGGCCACCGACAGTTTGCGCACCTCGCCCTTTTCATCGGTTACCCATCCGGCCAGAAGCTGTTCGTTGCGCTCCTGTGCGAGGGGTTTGACGATGATGCTGTTGCCGTCAAAGAAGGGGTCCCTGAAAAGTTCGGCCTTATTGTCGATGCTCTTGAGCCACATCTCCCGCAGGATCGTGATGGTGCCGCCGTCAAAGGCCAGGTCGTTGAGCTTGAGCGTCGCCGCTTCGACGAAACCCGCGAGTTTTCCCGGAATCGCGGCGATGTCGCCTCGGCTCAGCGCGTCGAAGAGCGAGACGCCCTCGTTTGACGCGAGTGTTTCGTTGATCAGGAAGTTGAGCAGGTTGATCAACTGTGTCTGCGCGCTTTCGCCGAGGTTTTCGGGCATGAGCGCCCGCAGCTTCGACAAGGAAAGCTGGGGGCGAAGCGAGCTCAGCCCCGGTAGCGGTATCCCTTGCAGGAGCGTGGCCACATCCATGTCATCCGGGTCGGGGGCAAGGCGGTCCGAATTGCCCAGCCCGCCCCCGTGGAACGACCAGCCGGCGATTTCATAGGCGCTGCGCCCCGGTATCGGCACGCGCCCGTAGAAGGGGCGGAAGCTGCTCTCGAAATCGCCGTTGAAGATATCCTCGATCACCTCGGTCTTGTTGAACTGCTGCGCGTTCTGCACCGTTGCGGGGTCATTCGCGCTACGGTCGGTGGTGTTGATCATGTGGCGAAGGCCCGCGCCACCACCCAGCGAGGAATAGAACCAGCCCGTCCCCACCCCTTCCCAGGCGCGGGTATCGACGGCGGCTGTCACATCGCTGCGGATCGCGGGGTTTTCGAATTCCCGGGCGACATACCAGGACCGGAGGTTCGGATCGAACCCTTCGGCCGATTGCGCGATGGTGGCCGGGCGCGGGGCCTGACTGTCATTGTAATAGCGCGCGATGGTGCCGAAACTCCATTGATCGCCGAGCGGCGGGAAGGCTGTCTTGGTTTCCACGAAGCGGTCATAGGCACTGCGCCAGATATTGTCGGGCGTGCCTCCCGCCCCGATGAACCGATCGGCCTGCAGGTTGGCCGTGCCGATATACCAGCCGATGGCGCGCGCATTGACCGTGCCCACGCCCGTGCCGAGCTGTGTGCGGTTGAAGACACCGAAGGTGATATCCGGCACCGCATCATCCTCGAAAAATCCGGGCAGGGTGGTGAGATCGACATTTATATCCGCATCCTTCAGGGCGGCCCCGCGCCAACTGAACGAGAAGGCCCGGCCGTCATCGACTGCCTGTTGGAAGTAATTGTCGGCAAAGTCCACACCCCGCCATGTGATTACCTCCGGGTCCTGGAAATTGGTGAAGTCGAGGGTGGAGAAGCCGAGAAAATTGGTGACTTTCTGGGCGGCGCCGATCTTGCTCGCAAAGTCCTGGGCCAGTTTGGCAAAGCGGAAGGCCGCTGCGGTTTGCGGCAGGGTAACAGGGGCGGCAGTGCCGTAAGATGCAACCGTGCCGAAGGCCTGTGCGACGCCATAGGTATAGAAACCCACGGCAACGAGCTTGCTCATCTTCTCGATGGCCCCGAGAAAATCGTTGATCGGCACCTGCATCTGGCTTTGCGGTCTTGAGTTGGGGTCGATCGTGGTGACATGGATGGCGCCGAGCCGCTCCTCCCCCTCGAAGACCAGCAGGCGTTGCAGAAGCTCGGTATTCACCGCCGCGCCCCGGTCCGCCCCGATGAAATGGAGCGGTGCACTCAGCAGGCCCGGCAGATGATTTCGCTGCAAATCGATGATCGCGGCATAGAAGGCATCACCCGCCGCCTCGGCAAAGCCGGTATCATTGACCGAACTCGCATCGGTCCAGTCGGTTACGAGGGTGACGGTCGGATCGCTCATCGGGTCGCCCCGCATCACCGACCACTCGCCCAGCGTGCCGCTGCCGGGGGTGTAGAGCAGCAGCGCGCCACGGGTCTGTTCGGCGATGCTGCGCGCCAGATCGAAGGTGCTGGCCTCTGTCGCATTCGGCCCGATGAAGGGCGCGGAGAAGCCATGGGTGACCACCGTCACACCCGCATAATCCTGCCCTGGCTCGGGCATCGGCGGCTCGATCACGAGGCTTGCGACCTCGCGCCGGCTGTCGGGGTGCTGGTTGCTGGCCTGCAGCACCGTCTCGACGCCCCAGAAATACCGCTGCCCCGCTGTCAGGACAGTCCCGGGCGGCAATGTGACCGAGACACGGCCATCCGGGAAACGCTCCAGCAGTTCCTCGCGGCTGATGGTCAAGCTGTGGATGCGGTTGCGGTTGCCATCGACATCCGGCAGGTCCGGGCGTGGCACGCCGCTGGTGCTGCCGTCGCGATAGCCGAGGTTTCTCAGGGCCTCGACCACCGCATCGCTGCCATCCGACGGAAAGAGCCCGTCGCGCGGCCCGGCCACGGCCAGCGAGAAGACGATCTCGGCCACCTCGTTGGGCCTGTCCACCTCGAAATGGAAGGTCGGCTGCGGGTTCTCGGCGTCTGTGTAGGGCGGTAGCGTGATCGACCCGGTTGCGGCGGTCACGTCGAATGGCCCCTCGAACCCTTCCGGTGCCAGGTTGATCACGCTGCGGCCCTGTGCCGTGGCGCCGGTGAAGCCGCCGGTGACGATCGGGCCATACTGCGCACGAAGCCCGCGGGGTGCCCCGATGAACTCTTCGGCGTCTCCACCGGGGCCGACGCCGCCCAGACGAAAGAAGCCGTAGGCGCCGCGCAGGTCGATCTCTTCATTGAAGTCGTTGCGCAGGGCGGTACCGAAGATCGGTCTGCCATTCTCGTTCATGTCGTTGATGGGATGATCGAAGAAAGGCGCGCCCGGCTCGGCGGCGCGCAGCACACGCTGTATCGCGTCGATATCATAGACGAGCACATTCCCCAGCCGACCGCCGGAGAGGAAGAGCTGCCCG
>SLDH01000309.1 GCA_007125415.1 Roseovarius sp. | reverse complement strand
ATCTCCCCGCCGCAGGCCGGAATTTGGCACAGAATTGTCATTTCGCCCCGCTCTCCAGTATCGCGCGATCCGGCCGCGCCTCACCCCTGCCCGCCGACATCGGCGCGCAGGGGCTGGCCCTTGTCTCAGAAGCTCATGACCGTTGTGCCCGGTGCGACGATCGCCGCGCCCATGGCATCAGGCGCAGCCGTGCCCACACCGTCGAGCAGCACGGAGGCATCCGCGCCCTTGCCCGGCAGATAGATCGCACAGACCTGCACGTCGAGGCCGCGTTGCTCCATCAGCATTTTCATCAGCCCCTGCGGGCTCGCATCGCGGGGCGGCTGACCTGCCGTGGCCGATTCGGGGGCATCCTGCAGCGCGATGTCGCCCGCAGGCCCGCAGAGCAGCATTTCCGCCTCGGCGCCCGCTGCCATGGCGTTCATGGTCAGCACCATGGCCATCAACTGGGTCTGCGGCTCGGGCGAGGTCAGGATCGTGATCAGTTTGTTGGGCTCCGCTGCCTGGGCCTGCGTGGCAAGGCCGAGCCCGAGAAACATGGCTGCAAGTGCTTTGGGAAACCGCATGATGAACTCCTTTGTTGCGATCTTACTGACTTTCGGTCACAAGTCGATTTGCACCAGACGCGCGTTGCGCCACAACAAATTCCAACTCTGGAATATGAATAGGCGATCCATGTTTTCAAGCCTTGATCTGGATCAATTCATCGAAACCGCACATGGCGGGGCAAGGCGCATGTTGTCTTGTACTCCTCCGGAGGATGGGCTGCGCCTTTCATGAAACATGAGAGTGCCAATCCGGTATGCCTTGCCCTCATCATGATGCTTGCGCTGCTCATGGCCTTCACCATCCCGGCGACAGCACAGACCCGCGCCGATCTCGAAATGCAGTATCGCACCTGGCTGGAAGAGAAGATCTGGCCAAGGGCCGGCGCGAAGGGCGTTGAGCGCCAGACTTTTGTGACCGCCTTTGACGGCATCACGCTCAACTGGGCGCTCCCTGACCTCGTGATTCCGGATGCGGCACCCGCACAGGACACAGCGCAGCTTCAGGCCGAGTTCGGCGCCCCCTCGCGATATTTCAGCGCCAACGCCCTCGCCGGGGCCACAACCGTCGGCCGCCAGATGGCGCGCCAGCACGCTGACACGCTGGCCCGTGTCGAAGCGCAGACCGGCGTGCCGGGCCACATCATTCTCGGCATCTGGGGCCGCGAAAGCGCCTATGGCCGCGCGGCCATCCCGCATGACGCCTTCGACGTGCTCGGCACACTCGGGTTTCTGAGCAGCCGGGCAAGCTATTTCACGGATGAGCTGATCGCGGCGCTTCAGGTCGCGCAAGCTGGTCATGCGGGCAACGGGCCGCTGCGCAGCTCCTGGGCCGGGGCGCTGGGGCAGCCGCAATTCATGCCCAGCAATGTGCTGAAATACGCAGTTGACGGCAATGGCGACGGGCGTGCCGATATCTGGGGCTCGGAAGCCGACACCATCGCCTCGATCGGCAATTACCTTGCCCGGCACGGATGGGTAGCGGCGCGGGACTGGGGCTTCGAGGTGCATGTGCCCGAAGCGGTCTCCTGTGCGCTGGAAGGCCCGGATCAGGGCCGGCCGATCAGCGAATGGGAGGCAATGGGCATCGCCCGCGTCTCGGGCCAACCCTTCCCCGACCATGAACGCCGCGAAGAGGGCTTTCTGCTGATGCCGGCGGGCCGTTTCGGCCCGACCTTCATCGTGACGCCCAATTTCTATGTGCTCAAGGAATACAACATGAGCGATCTCTATGCGCTCTTCGTCGGCCATGTGGGAGACCGGATCGCGTTCGGGATGGGCGATTTCCGCGCGCCCTGGCAACCGGTGGATCAGCTTTACCGCTCGGACATCGCCGTGATGCAGGAGGGGCTGGTGGCACTCGGGCATGATGTGGGCGGGGTGGACGGGCTTCCCGGCTTCAAGACACGGCGCTCCATCGGCAAATGGCAAATGAGCACAGGCCAGCCGCCCTCCTGCTTTCCGTCGGCCGGCATGGCGGCCCTGCTCAGACAGTAGCGAAGCTGGCGCAAGCAGGTCGCTGAAACATTCCCAAAGGTTCCTCACTAGTGTTCGCCACCTGACAAAAAGTGCCGCAATGCGAGGTGAGAGGCAGGGATGCGGGGCCTTTCAGGCGTTCGCTCCATCCACACATAATCCTTTGCGGTTGCAGCATGATCGACATGGAGGGCGGATTCCGGAAGTTCGCCGCGGTTGCACGACCATCCTTGCTCAACTTTGGAAGCGGACCGTCACCGGGGTGTGAGTTCCGGGGCGAAGCTGTGCCGTGCATTCCGCGCTTGGGGCCAGCTTGCGCATCAATGACCATGGGATTAGCTTTCCGTGAAAGCAAACAAGTCAGAGAGCTCTATGAAAACCTTTAGCTTCGACGATATTGGCATTGCAAAGATTTTTGCCGATTTTTCATTGAGCATCCCTCCCCATCAACGAGATTACGCTTGGACCGACGAAGAGGTCGAACAGCTTTTCTCTGACCTGGAAGCGGCTTATCGAAGCAACTCTGAGTATTTTCTCGGCACTATTGTTGCGATCGAAGATAAGGACACAGGCGAACTCAGCGTTGT
>SLDH01000142.1 GCA_007125415.1 Roseovarius sp. | reverse complement strand
GAGCGCTATCAGAACAACCGCTCCTGCGGCACCTGCGACGGCCACCGTTTGCGCGCGGAGGCGCTGGCGGTGAAGATTGCGGGCCTGCATGTGGGGCAGGTCGTGCAGATGAGCATCCGCGAGGCGTTTGACTGGTGCGAGACGGTGCCGCAGCATCTCAGCCCGCAGAAAAACGAGATTGCCCGCGCCATACTCAAGGAAATCCGCGAGCGGTTGGGTTTTCTCAACAATGTCGGGCTGGATTATCTTACGCTGAGCCGCAACGCCGGCACGCTCTCGGGCGGCGAGAGCCAGCGTATCCGGCTGGCCAGCCAGATCGGCAGCGGGCTGACGGGGGTGCTCTATGTGCTTGACGAGCCCTCCATCGGATTGCATCAGCGCGACAATGGCCGCCTGTTGCAGACCCTGCAGAACCTGCGCGATCAGGGCAATACGGTGATCGTGGTGGAACATGACGAGGAAGCCGTGCGCAGCGCCGATTATGTCTTCGACATCGGGCCCGGTGCGGGTGTTCACGGAGGGCAGGTGGTGAGCCACGGCCCGCCCGAGGCGGTGGCGGCCGATCCGGCCTCGATCACCGGACAGTATCTCTCGGGAGCCCGGGAGATTGCGGTGCCGGCGACGCGCCGGAAGGGCAATGGCAAGCGCCTGCGCGTTGTGAAGGCAACCGGCAACAATCTCAAGGAGGCTTCGGCCGATTTTCCGCTGGGCAAGTTTGTCTGCGTGACCGGCGTGTCGGGTGGCGGGAAATCGACGCTGACCATCGAAACCCTGTTCAAGACGGCCTCGATGCGGCTCAACGGCGCGCGGCAGACACCCGCGCCCTGCGAGACGATCAAGGGGCTGGAGCATCTCGACAAGGTGATCGACATCGATCAACGCCCCATCGGGCGGACACCGCGCAGCAACCCGGCCACCTATACCGGGGCCTTCACGCCTATCCGCGACTGGTTTGCCGGGCTGCCCGAGGCGAAGGCGCGCGGCTACAAGCCCGGGCGTTTTTCGTTCAACGTGAAGGGTGGGCGCTGTGAGGCCTGTCAGGGCGATGGCGTGATCAAGATCGAGATGCATTTCCTGCCCGATGTCTATGTGGAATGCGAGACCTGCAAGGGCGCGCGCTACAACCGCGAAACGCTGGAAATCAAGTTCAAGGGCAAGAGCATAGCCGACGTTCTTGACATGACCGTTGAGGATGCGCAGGCGTTCTTCAAGGCGGTTCCGTCCATTCGCGAGAAGATGGATGCGCTGGTGCGCGTTGGGCTTGGCTATATCAAGGTGGGCCAGCAGGCCACCACGCTGTCAGGCGGCGAGGCGCAGCGGGTCAAGCTCTCGAAAGAGCTTTCAAAGCGTTCGACCGGGCGGACGCTCTACATTCTCGATGAACCCACGACGGGGCTGCATTTCGAGGATGTGCGCAAGCTGCTCGAGGTGCTGCATGAACTGGTCGAGGCCGGCAACACGGTGGTGGTGATCGAGCATAATCTCGATGTCATCAAGACGGCTGATCACATCATCGATATCGGCCCCGAGGGCGGCGATGGCGGCGGCGAGATCGTGGCGGTTGGCACGCCTGAAGAGGTGGCCGAAGAGCCGCGCAGCCATACCGGGCGCTACCTCAAGGAGATCCTGAGCGCGCAGAAAAGGGTCGCGGCGGAGTGAGCCTCCGCTCGCGGGTCGCCCGGCGATGGTATGTCGCGCCGAATTGGATACATCCGCGCCCGGCCCGCAAGCGCCCCGGGCGCGGATGAACACCATCTGGCGCGACATGATTCAGCCCTGATATCCGCGCCCTTCAAAACGGGGCAACATCGCGGAGAAATCCTTGCCCCTGCCGTCCTCCTGCTCCACGAATTCCGCGTAGAGCGCCGCTGCGGCCCGTCCCATCGGGGTGTCCGCATCCGCCGATTGCGCAGCGGCCAGAGCGAGGCGCAAATCCTTGAGCATCAACTCTGCGGCAAAACCGGGTTCATAGCCATTATCGGCGGGTGAACGGGGGCCAATGCCGGGCGCGGGGCAATAGGCGTTCATCGTCCAGCTATAGCCCGAGGAGGTGGAGACCACGTCGAACATCGCCTGCCGGTCCAGTCCCAGCTTGTCGGCAAGGGCAAAGGCTTCGCAGGTCACGATCATCGTGGCCCCGAGAATCATGTTGTTGCAGATCTTGGCGGCCTGCCCGTTTCCGGAAGGGCCACAATGAACCGCTTTTTGACCCATGATATCAAATAGCTCTCGAGCGATATTGAACCCATTTTCATCGCCGCCCACCATGAAGGTCAGCGTGCCCGCCACGGCACCGCCCACGCCGCCCGAAACCGGCGCGTCGAGCGCCGAAAGACCCGCCGCGCGCGCCTGTGTGGCCACATCGCGGGCGCTCGCCACATCGACTGTCGAGCAGTCGAGCAGCACCGCCCCCTGCTGCATCGCCGGAATCACCTGATCCGCTACGTTCCGCAGGATCGCGCCATTGGGCAACATCGTGATCACCACCGCCGCATCCCTGGCCGCGGTCTCGGCCGTCTCCGCCATGCTCACGCCCTCGATCTCGACAGAAGCGGTGTCGAACCCGGTGAGCTCGTGCCCCGCCTTCGCAAGATTGGCGGCCATCGGTCCGCCCATATTG
>SLDH01000395.1 GCA_007125415.1 Roseovarius sp. | reverse complement strand
CCGATCTTGGGATCGTCGAGATACTGTCTGGCCTGCTCCACAGTGAACTCGGCCTGATAGTTCTCGAGCTCGTCATCAGCCACCACGGTTCGCACGCGAGTGAAGGTGGCACGGCCTGTCTTGCGATCAATATTGACACGGATGTCCATCTCGCTGCCGTAACGGCTCTTGGCGGCGCGAGCGAGGCTCTCTTCCATGGCCTCCACCACAAGGCCCGGATCGATCATCTTCTCGCGGGCCACGGCCTCGGCGGTTTGCAGCAACTCCAACTGGTTGGCTGATGTGATTGCCATGGTCAGTCCTCCTCGGAACCGGTTTCAGTGTCAATTTCATCGAAATTCGATTCGTTCAGCGTGCCCGCATCCTTGCGAGCCTTCAGCATGTCGCGGATCAGATCATCGGTCAGCACCAGCTTGGCCTCGGACAGCCAGTCGAATTTCAGCCCGATCGTGCCCTCGGCCACGTTGATCAGCACCTCGTCGCTCTCTACCCCGGCCAGCATGCCCTTGAACCGTTTGCGCCCATCGATCATTTCGGCGGTCTCCAGCTTCGCCTCATACCCCTCGAACGCCTCGAAATCCTTCAGCCGCGTGAGCGGCCGGTCGATGCCCGGGCTGGACACTTCCAGATGGTAGGCCTCGGTGATCGGATCCTCGACATCGAGCACCGCACTGATCGCATTGGAAATCAGCGCGCAGTCATCCACCTCGATACCGCCTTCGGGCTTGTCGGCCATGATCTGGAGGGTGGCCGTCTCGCCGCTCATTAACCTCAGGCGCACCAGCTCATAACCCATGTCCTCCAGAACAGGGGTGATGATCTCGGCCATCCGGCGGTCAATCGCAGCTTTGGCAATCAGGTCGTTGTTCATATCGTCCGGCATCAGGTACAGTCATAGGAGTCGAGCACAAAAAAACGGGCGCGCGGCCCGTTCGACTTTCCGGTGGAGCGTCCGGGACGAACCCGTTAGCGCCGCTGTTGATGGCGGTATAGAGAAACCGATCCGAGTCTGCAAGCGGATTACACCGACCGGCCCTGCAAGGATGCGCGATGGTTCAGGAACATGCGGCGGGCCAGCGTGAGCAGAAAGACAAGTGTAAGGATCAACACCACTGTAGGCGCCGTTGCACTGTCGAGGAAGAAGCTGGCATAGGTTCCCGCCAGCATCGAGGCCATACAGACCAGAACCGATACCCAAAGCATCGTCCCGAAGCGCCGCACCAACAGGAAGGCAATGGCCCCCGGCGCGATCAGAAGGCCGATAGCCAGGATCAGCCCGGTGGCGCTGAGCGTCGCCACGATCGAAAGCGAGAGTGCGGCCAGCAGCCCGTAATGCAACAGGTCCACAGGCAGGCCGGATGCCCTGGCCTGTGCAGGGTCGAAACTGTGCAAGAGCAGGTCTTTCCATTTCAGGATGATGCCACCGGCCACCAGAAGCGAGATGAGGCCGGCGGCCCGGATATCATCCGCCTGCACGCCCAGCATGTTGCCGTATAACACATGATCGAGATGCACATTCGTCTCCACCGCCACATAGAGCACGATGCCGATGCCGAACATACCCGAAAAGACGACACCCATGACCGTATCCCGCTTCACCCGGCTGTTTTCAGCCAGATAGCCCGTGGCCAGGGCGCAGGTCATCCCCGCAACGAAGGCACCGACAATCAGAGGCAGGCCGATAATATAGGCGATCACTACTCCGGGCAGCACCGCATGGCTGACCGCATCACCCATCAAGGCCCACCCCTTCATCACCAGAAAGCACGAGAGCAGGGCAGTGGGAACGGATACGAGAAACGAGATCAGAAACGCCTTTTGCATGAAGGCGAACTGAAACGGCAGCATCCAGGCGGAAAGATCCATCATGCGCGCCTCAAAGCCGCCGATCGCGCAAGGCGCCTTGAGGCAAGAAGGCCGTGTTTGGGCGCGAAAAGGAATGCGAGCAGGAAGATCAGTGTCTGAAACGTGACGATGAGGCCACCGGTCGCACCATCAAGGAAGTAACTGAAATAGGCCCCGAAGAAACAGGTCAGCGACCCGATCAGCACGGAGGTGACAAGAAGGCGCGGAAACCTGTCACACAGCAGATAGGCCGTGGCACCGGGTGTGATGACCAAGGCAATCACCAGAAACGCCCCGACCGTCTGCATCGCCGCCACCACCGAGGCCGAGAGCAGCACGAAAAACACCGCCTTGAGCAGATTCGGCCTCAGCCCGATGGCGCGCGCGTGATTCTCGTCAAAGAAAACAACCATCAGATCGCGCCATTTCAGCAGCAGGATCACCAGTGTGATCCCCCCGATCAGGACAAGTTGCAGTGTATCGGCGGGGGTGATGGCGAGGATATTGCCCATGGTGATCGTCTGGATCGAGACAGCCATGGGGTTGATCGACACCATGAAGAGCCCCAGCCCGAAAAAGGATGTGAAGATCAGCCCGATGACCACATCGGCCTTCAGCCCCGATCGCGCGGACAGAAAGAGCATCGCCCCCGCCGCCAGCCCCCCCGCGATGAAGGCGCCCAAGGCGAAGGGGAGCCCCAGCATATATGCTCCCGCCACGCCGGGGACCACGGAATGCGAAAGCGCGTCACCGATCAGCGACCAGCCCTTGAGCAT
>SLDH01000209.1 GCA_007125415.1 Roseovarius sp. | reverse complement strand
GTGCTTTTTGCAGCGTTGCAATGCGCCCTCCCGGGGGGAGGATCGGGCGCCGCCCGGGCGAGAGCGTGGGGCGGGCGTGGCGCGGCACAGTTTTCGGGCTCAAAGCGCTTGGAGGAGGGCATCAGGCACTTTCGCAGCAGCCTGCCAAAAAAGCCTCTCAACGCTTATGAACGACCAGCACCTGATCGCGTCGCTTCTTCTGATAGCGCACGGGTTCCACGAGACAGGCGGATATATCCGGGATCAGCGCGTTGAACTCTTCCTGAATTGCCGGGTCGGAATGTGAAAACCGTTGATCATTCTGATAGCTTCGGAAAAGCGCTGCCGTCTTGGTGATGTCCTGCTCATAGGGGGGCGGCTGCCAGCGCAGATCCTCGATGATGTAAAGCCCCCCCGAGGGCATGTTCGGGAAGATTTCCAGAAACGCGTTCTGCTGGTGATGCGATGCGTGGCTGGCATCGTCGATCACGATATCAGGGCTCGGTGTGATCCGCGCAACGGTCCGCGCAATTTCGCTGCGATCGTCCATGTCGCAGCGATGAAAGGTGAAACGCTCATGCTCGAACCACGAAAAGTCCGAGATATCGAGGCCGTGGATATGCGCATGCGGAAAATACTCCAGCCACATCCGCACCGAGGGACAATCCCGCGTTTCACGGTCGACATCCCCGCCCAGTTCGGGCCCGCCGATCAGCAGGCCCATTTCGAGAAAGGTGATCTCATGCCGTCGAAATGGATTGAAAAGCATGTGGTAGAGTTCGGTATACCGGTGCTTGGTGGACCCCTTGTCCGATCCGTAGCGGTCGGCGAGATCGGTGAGGTTGATCGCCTTGTCGCGCAACGGGTGCTCCTTGCCGCCGAGATCTTTCATATGCTCTATGCCTTCTCCGGGTCCGCCCGATGTCGTACCGGGATCGGTGCGGCACGCGGATCAATGTCGTGTTTCTTCAGCAAACCGTCGATCATCCCGCCCTCGTCGGGCAGGCCACCGGGCCGGCTGGCCAGGAACTCCCGTATCCGACGGCCATAGAGATGGATCGACAATGTCTCGTCAGTGAGGCACGCTTGGGCCGAAGCCAGCCGCCCGGGTTTGACCATGTGACGGCGCATGCCGAAAGGGACCGGATAGAGGACCTCCCGCGCAAAGGCGTATTTGCTCTCTCCCGTCTTGTGCAACCACGCGGTGATCGCATGCGGCCCCCATACGCCCCAGGGCATGTCACTCACATGGACGGGCTTGCCGGCCTCGGCCTGCTCTTCCAGGTCGGCCTTCGCACTGTCACTGTACCAGAAGGGGATTCCGAATTCATCTTGCGACATCTCCAGCAACCCCGCCAGTGCCGCGCTGTCCTGCGGCAGCGACAGAACGCCGCCATTGATATGCTGTTCGCTTTCCCAGCCGAAGAAATGCCCTGTCTGCGTGCTGAACGGGCGCAGGCAATAGGCATCGGTATCGGCCCAGATCGTGCGATCGAGCTTGTTCAGCATGTGATAACGGAACACATCGGAAAAAAGCGCCATGCTGCCGGTGCGCCCATGGGCGATGAAGTTATCCTTGTCGAGGATCTCGCGACCATGAACGAGGCGCGCGCCCTCGGGCACCCGGTCCACGGGGCCATAGTGATAAAGTGTAACCTCATGTCCTGCATCGAGAAATGACTGGATGCAAAGCTGCTCCACATAGCTGAGCGGGCCCTCGACCCAGAGCATAGCGATATGATGGTTTCGGTCCATGCTCTGTAACCCTGCACTCCGACACTTCGAAGACTGCCTCAAGCCGCTTCACGCTTATCCGCTCGGTGTTCTCATGTCACCCTTCGTCGATGATATCCAGATAACCGGAGGCGAGCCAATGATAAAGTTTGCGCTCCGAAAAAATGCTGTTCCAGGTCTGCCCGAGCCTCAGATTTCCCCGGTTTGCGGATTGATTGGCCTTGTCATTTCGCGTCACCAGAAAATCCGACCCGGCGTGATAGGCAAATGCGATGCGCTCGGGCGGGTCCGCATCGAAGGTGAAACGCAGCTTGCGCGGGGCGAGGGAAATCTGCCGGACCGGCACTCCGGCCAGTTCGAATCCGAAATTCGGCACCGTCACGCCGCGGACGCGGTGGCGAGGCGATCGCTGATCCGTGTCGATGAGCATGTCGCCGGATGCCTCGATCTCCACCTCGATCTCGCCTGCGCCGGTCTTGCGCGCGCGGCGCATATAGGGGGCCGAGACCGGTGTGCCTTGCTCGATCCCGCGAGCGGTGATTGCGCAAAGCTCCCCGGCTGTCACCGCGCCGGGCCCTGAAAAATGCGTGCGGTCATGTTGCTCGATCGCCCAGCCGGCGAGTGCAAGCGTCATGTCGGTGCGACGGGCACATAACTCGACCTGCCCCTGAAGGCACGGCCAGGCACCGCCGTTGCCCTTGCCGGGGGGCTGGATCATGACGATATGCGGCGGGGTCTTCTGGCCGGTACGAACCGCGATCCGCGCCTGCAAGGTGCCGATCAGCCGCTCAAGACGCGGGGTGTATGCGTCCTTCGGCATCTCCCGGTCGCCCGCGCCCTGGCAGAAGATCAGATAGGGCACATGGCCTTCCATGCCGCGGTTCTGCGCAAAACTCATATGCGCATCGACCGCCTGCATCAGGTTGTCAAAGCCATGTGAGCCAGCCTCGAAATCCGGGTCATCCTCGGGCAAAAGCTGCGCCAGCCGTGCGCCGCTTACCGCTCCTGAATACCCCACGCAGGTGGCCGGACGTCCGTCTTCCAGCGCCTCCGACACATAGCGGTAGAGAAAAGGTGTGACCACGCTTTGCACATTCCCGTTGAGATCCGATGCGGGGCGGAAATCTTCGAACGGGGCGGTGATCGCACCGCGCTCCTGCAGCACGGGTGCATTCTGGCCGCCCATCATCCACGCATGATCCGGAAAGGGATTGCGGTCGAGGATACGTCCATTGTTGCTGTTGAGTGCCATCCAGCTCTGGCCGTAGAAGAGCATCAGCGGAAGCCGCACAAACCACCTCAATTCATTTTTTCGGGCCCCTGTCGCGAGCCATGCCTTGACGCTTCAGGAGCGCAGCTCGGCAGGCAAATGCCCATCACCACAAAAGCAAGCCCCGCGCCATCTTCAACCTGACAAAAGAATTCGGCCGGTGCAACACGCTCGCAAGACTTTCCCCGAGGCGCGGCAAATCATGTCCGCAAGGCATTGCACAAGGTTTCAAATGCAAAGATACAGATAGCCGCAGAGGTCTGGCCCCGCAGGATGATGGGGGCGGCCATCATATGGAGTAGCCGTGCTGCCTTCTCTTCCCATCCGCGTCTTGATGGCCACTTGTAATGGCGCGCAGTATCTGCCCGAACAGTTGCAGAGCTTTCTGGATCAGACATACCGCAACTGGGATCTGATGGTTGGTGATGACGGATCCAGCGATGGCACACCCGATCTCGTGACCGAGTTTTCCCGGGCGCATCCGGGCCGCCTTGCCGGTCTGGTGTCTGGCCCCCAAAAGGGTGCGGGCGCGAATTTCCTGAGCCTTGTGGCGCTGGCCGCCCGTGAGGCACCGGGGGCCGCGCTCGCATTTTCCGATCAGGATGACGTCTGGTTGCCGGACAAACTGAGCCGTGCAGCAGAGTGGTTGGCGGCGGAAGGTGCGCTGGAAGGGATGCCGCTGGCCTGGTCTTGCAGCACCATTCTCACCGATGCCTGCCTGCGCCCGGTCGGCGAGAGCCGCCGTTTTGCACGACCCTACAGTTTCGGCAACGCGCTGGTACAGAACATTCTGGCCGGAAATACCACCGTGCTGTCACCCGCGGCCGCGAAGACCCTCGCGCAGACAGTGCCCGCCGCGCTCGATGCCGGTGTCCTCTATCACGACTGGTGGACCTATCAGGTTCTGACCGGCGCGGGCATCCGCATACATCACGAGCTTGAGCCGCAGGTGCTCTACCGTCAGCACGGCCGCAACCTGCTGGGCTATAACGGCCCGGTGCGGGGGCGACTGATGCGGCTCAGCATGGTGTTGCAACGTGAATATGCCGGATGGATCAGTGACAACCTCAAGGCGCTCAGTGCGAATGAGGGATTGCTCACACCACAGGCGCGGCGCGTGCTGCGTGGTTTCGTTCACGCCAGAAAGCAGGGTGGCGTCAAACTGGCCGCCTGTCTCCCAAAGCTGGGCCTGTGCAGGCAGACCGCACAGGGCGACCGGATGCTGCGGCTGGTGGCTCTTTCAGGGTTTCTGTGAGCCGTTTGTCGCGTGGTTGGTTCGGATCGCGCAGTGTGCTGCCCGTGCTGGCGCACGGGCGGGGCAGTTCGCAGACATACCGCGCGGGTCAGGCGGAAACCTCATGACCCGCTGCTGCCTCAGGACAGGTTGTATCTCACCCGTTGCATTTCGGCCATGGAGGTGTTGACGAACCTGATGGTCTGGTCGTGAAGATCGAAGATCACATCGCTTCCCTGTTGGCTCATATGCGCCATGGCATCGGCAGGTTCACTGAACCCGAAACCCGACAATTGCAACTGGTCCCACGGATCGAAGCCGTAGATCACGTCTGATCCACCCTGTCCTCGACGGAAGACGAAGGTGTCACTTCCTATCCCGCCATTCATGGTGTCATTACCAGCCCCACCCTCGAGGACATCATTCCATTCCGGACGGATACTGCGCATCCATTGATCCAGCTCGGGTGTGGTGTTGTTACGGAACTCGGCGGATTGCGAGAATCCCAACACTACCTGCGCGCGGCTCAAACCGCTCTCAAGGTCCGCCGTCCAACGGGCAAGCCCTGCCGGATCGGCAGGACGATCAAGAACATTCAGATAGAGTTGCTGGACAAACTCGCTGTTGTTCAGTGTGCCATACTTGTTCTGAAACTCCTGAGAGTTCACAAACGCACCCGCGGTCTGCAACAAGGTCAGGCCGCCAGTGCCGGCCTGTGCCCGCTCCAGCGCACCGAACCAACCCAGAAAGCCGTTCGGGTCGGGTGCGCGATCGAGCGTGGCACCATAAAGCCGGAAAACCTGACCCGTCAGTTCCGTGGAGTTGGGTGTCACATCCGTCACGTCGCCGGGGCCGATCTTCAGGATGTTGTCACCGGGACCTGCGCGCAACAGGGAACTGTCGTTGGGATCGCCGATGAGAACCTCGGCCTGAGACACAGGTCCAACGCGGGTTTCAGCGCGGATGCCGAATTCCGCTGACAGATTGGCGAATTGAGGGGAACCGGTGAAGCCACGCAGCACTTCCATCCGGCTGAGCCCGCTTTCGAGATCACCAGTCCAGCGGGCGAAACCACGCGGATCGGGGTCGCGGTCAAAGAAGGCCTTGTAAAGGACCGTGACATATTCTTCGTTGGTCGTCCCCCGGTTGGTGAATTCCGGGCTGAAAACAAAGCCGCGCGCGACATCCCCGCCGCTCATCACACCCGTATGCAGCCGATCTACCCAGTTATTGCGTCCTCTGGGGTCGCTCTCACGCTCAAGAACCGTCTCATAGAGGCGATCGACGAAGGCCTGGACCTGATGCAGCGACTGGACCTGCTGATACTCGGCGACACGCCCGTCGATCACCGGAGTGTCGACGATGTTCTCCCACCGATAGACAACCCCCTGATCATGCGTGGCGGTCGTGCCGCCGGTGATCAGGTCGATATAGCCGTCGCCATCGATATCACGTGCCACGGGCGATCCGACGTAGCTGTGGAAGACCCGCTCGGCGCTATCGGTATTGGTGATCTGATTGCCGTTTGCATCGAGGACAACCAGTTGCGATCCGATGGTGATCAGGATCTCCAGATTGTTGTCACCTGTCAGGTCCACCGCGATAGGCTGACGCGCGATCGGCACATCAGGGCGCCCGGCCATGGAAGAGGGATCGAAGGGCATGGCCTGCGTCGTGAAAATCGGAACGCCGGACGCATTCCAGGCGTGAACATAGCCCTTGAATGTGGCCGCGATGATCTCCGGGCTGCCATTGCCGTTCAGGTCCGCAATCAGCGGGCTGGCCAGCACCCGGCCATTTGTTTCCAGATAGTGGCGCAGGCTGCCATCGGCGTTCCAGACCTTCACATATTCGCCGCGGCTATCCTGGAAGAAGTTGCCCGTGCCCTGAACGATTTCGAGTGTGCCACTCCGGTTCAGATCGACAACCTTGGGGCTGGACCACAGGGATTGCTCCTCGAACTTTCCACGGAATCCCGCGCCGGTCGATTCCCCTACCTGCTCATTCCAGCCCGGTATGGTCTGGTGGCCGTAATTGTTCATGACATGGAGGATGCCACCCTGTTTGAGTATGCCTGCGCGCTCGTTGACCGAGATGTCAGCCGGAACGATCAATTCGAAAACACCATTGCGGTTGATATCGGCGATGGCCGGGGTAGCGCCGGCGGTGTCATGCAGATTGACCTCGAACTGCAATGCGCCGGTGCGCCCATCCAGCACGTAAAGATAGTGATCCCATGAGGTGAAGATCACCTCGCGAACGCCATCGGAATCGATGTCGAACACCCGTGGCGCGCCATGAACACCGTCCGGTCGTCCGTTCGGGCCTCCGAACGACTCGCCTTTGCTGTCGGTGATCAGTGCGCCGAACGTATCCCTCGACTCATGGAACCAAAGGATATTTCCCTCAGAGTCCAGCGCGTAGAGTCCGCCACGATCACCCGGCTGGCCGGGCGTTTCGAATTCGCTTCGGATGTCTGCGCCCACGCCCACGAGGATCTCGATATTTCCGTCACCAGTAAGGTCCGAAAACACCGGCGCCGTCGACACCGAGGTGGTGCTGTAGGTCAGGCCGGTGACGGGATCGGGCCCGTCTATTGCAGGGAAGGTCTGGCTCCACAACTTCTCCCCGGTATGATCGAGTACGATCAGTCCGCCCGGTCGTATCTCTGCACCGGTCTCGGGATCCAGTGCCTTGGCGGCGCCAACGATTATTTCCTCGTACCCATCGCCAGTGATGTCATAAACGGATACTGCTCCATTGCGGATTGGGCCGAAATCCAGTTCGCGCGACCATGTATTGCGCGGCAGGTCGATCTCGAGTTCGTAGTTGAGGCGTGTGCCATTGGGCACATCCCGGTCAAGATAGGGTGTCCAATAGACATTGAGGAAATAGGTGCCCGTCACCGGTGCGACGAAATCGAAGCTTTCGTCTTCGAAAGCGGCGAAACTGCTGCGCACTGGATTAAGATCGGCGTCGAAAAGACGCATGCTGAGGTTCATCTCGGTGCCGTCAGGGGCGGTGGCACCAGTGTGAGTCTTGTGAAAGCTCATCACGCCCGGCCCGGTCTCGATGCGGTACCAGTCCGCATTGATACCATCGGTCACCCTGTATGACCCCGTTGTCAGCAGATCTGCCGTCTCGGGCGTGTCGTTTCCATCTGTGGCGGTGTCTGCCACTGGCAGATCAACATCGAGCGTGTAGCTCAGCAGGACGTTTTCGGGCGCGGGCTCTCCGCGGAACTGTGCGGCATAGACCTTGATGTAATAATCACCTGCCTCAGGGGCCAGATAGCGCACGGTCTTGCTGATATCGGGCGAGAGGTTCGCGCGGACAAGCTGACCTTCGCTATTGTATATCTCGACATTGAGGTTGCGGATATCGTCGCGCGGATCGTCGGGATCGTCGAGATGCTCGGCAGCGGTCATGTGCACTTCGATCAGGCCGGACTTGCTGTTGATCCGCCACCAGTCCACACCTGTTCCGATGATATCGCGTGGCGTCTCGCCAAGTTCCTGTGCTGTCTCGAACGTGTCATTGCCATCAGGTGGAATCACCTGCGGCAAATCTATGTCCAGTATGTAGTCCAGCCGAGTACCGCCCGGCGCGCCTTCCGGGAAGGGCGCCCAGTAGACATTCAGATACCAGGTGGATGTCGCAGGGTGCTGATGTTGGAAGCTTTCATCGGCGAAGCTCTGGAAATTGTTGCGCACGGGCTGCCCATCGGCATTGTAGAGCCGCATGTGCAGGTTCATCTCGCTGCCGTCGGGGGCTGTCGCACCGGTATGGGTCATGTGGAATTTCATGATCCCCGGGGCGCTCTCGATGCGATACCAGTCAGTGCCGATGCCATCGGTCACTACATGGCGCCCTTCGCCGAGGGGTTGGGCGGTTTCGATGCTGTCATTGCCATCGGTGGCGGTGTCACGCTCGGCCGGTGTGAAATCCAGCGTATAGCTCAGCAACACATTTTCAGGCGTATCGTCAACAAACTGCGCCGAGAACACCTTGATGTAATAATAATCCTCCTCGGGCACCAGATATTCGATCGTCTCCGATGCCGTCCCGGGCTGCAAATCGCTGCGTAGCAACTGGCCCGAGCTGTTGTAGAACAGCATGTGCAGGTTGCGCAGATCGTCTCGCGGATCGCGCGGATCATCGAGATGTTCGGCGGGTGTCATGGTCATGCTGACCAGTCCGGACGGGCTATGGACCCGCCACCAGTCCACGCCCGTTCCGATGACGTCGCGGGGCGTGTCGCCGAGATCCTCCGCTGTTTCGAAGGTGTCGTTCCCGTCGGGCAGGATCACCTGGGGCAGGACGATGCCAAGCCTGTAATCAAGCGGGGTGTCGGGCGGCGGATCATCGCCCAGCGGCGCGGCGAATACCCGCAGGAAATATTCGCCCGATTCCGGGATCCGCCGTTCAAAGCTCTCCGGCCCCTCGGGGGCGATATCGCGCTGAATGCGCTGGCCCTCGCTGTTGTAAAGCTCCATGTCAAGGTTCAGCGGCTCCTTGATGGGCTCCATTGCAAAGCGCATGATGCCGGGCTGGCTTTCTATGCGAAACCAGTCCTGACCGAGCCCCCGAACCTCAAAGAGGCCTTCATCGATATCCTGTGCCTGATCGATGCTGTCATTCGGGATGGTCTCCCAAAGGTACTGAATCGCAGGTTCTTCGTAAAACAGATCGTCCATCGAAGCCGACTGACCCCCCTTTACGCGCTCTCATTGTTGCCTCACGGCGGACAATAGAGTGAGAAAAACTGGCCAGAATAGGGCAGAGATGAAGCCTAATCTTGTGCAATACCACCAAATCTGCCAAGTTGACCAATTAGTCGCATCATGATCAGCTAATCACATCAGGCTGCCTTTACAAGCAGTGCAGGCAGGGTCAGCCCGACGACCCTGTTGCCTTCTTGTGTGTCCCGTCGGGCTCGGATGGGGCGGGACGGTCTGTAGCTGAACGAAAGCCCTCCAGGTCGGAGGCGCGCCGAATCGGGCGGCGCGTCCTCTCACGCATCAGTCGGCATTTCAGCCAAGGCTGCTGTCGATGCCCTTGCAGGCCTCCACGAGGCCCTTGACCGCGGCGACGGACTTGTCGAACATCGCCTGCTCTTCCTTGTTCATGTTGATCTCGACCACACGCTCGATGCCGCCCGCCCCGATCACCGTGGGCACACCCACGTAAAATCCATTGAGCCCATAGGCACCGTCAACATAGGCCGCGCAGGGCAGGAGGCGCTTCTGGTCCTTCAGATAGGCCTCGGCCATTTCGATGGCCGACGTGGCCGGCGCATAGAAGGCAGAGCCTGTCTTGAGCAGGCCCACGATCTCCGCACCGCCATCACGGGTGCGCTGGACGATCGCATCAAGCTTGTCCTGGGTGGTCCAGCCCATTTCCACGAGATCGGGCAGGGGGATCCCGGCCACGGTGGAATAGCGGGTGAGCGGCACCATCGTATCACCGTGGCCGCCCAGCACGAAGGCCGTGACATCGCGCATCGACACGTTGAACTCGAGTGACAGGAAATGGCGGAAGCGCGCGGAATCGAGCACCCCCGCCATACCGCAGACCTTTTCATGGGGCAGACCGGAAAACTCGCGCAGCGCCCAGACCATCGCGTCGAGCGGGTTGGTGATGCAGATGACAAAGGCATTGGGTGCATGTTCGCGAATGCCTTCGCCCACCGCCTTCATGACCTTGAGGTTGATGCCAAGAAGATCATCGCGGCTCATCCCCGGTTTGCGCGGCACCCCGGCGGTCACGATGCAGACATCCGCGCCGGCAATGTCACTATAGGATTGCGTGCCCTTGAGGCTCGCGTCGAATCCCTCGGAAGGGCCCGATTCCGCGATGTCGAGCGCCTTGCCCTCGGGCACGCCTTCGGCGATGTCGAACAGGACAATATCGCCCAGTTCCTTGAGTGCTGCGAGATGCGCGAGAGTGCCCCCGATCTGTCCTGCGCCGATCAGCGCGATC